>NZ_JRXI01000059.1:0-8835 GCF_000813645.1 Neochlamydia sp. TUME1
TTACAAATAAGAACTTAAGGCTATCTGAGATAAGTTTTTCATATCTTCTTATTAAATTTCCCTATGCAATTTGGTACTTTAGACTCTTAGCAAAGCTAGGGGTAGAAGGCTACGAAAGGTACACTATGCAAGCTAACAAAAAATTTTGCTTTAAATAGCAGGATTTAGAGCCCTTTTTTTTATTATCATTAATGTTACCTATCGATTAGCTTTTTACTTCATTTTCTGCCTGAGCTTGAAGATTGTAGAAGAATCGCATAAAGAAGGGGGTAAAGACCGTAGTAATGGCAATCACAATGATCATAGAAGCATACAAATCGTTATCAAAAATTTTGCTATCTTTCCCCACTTCTGCAAAAATTAGCCCCACTTCTCCTCTTGGAACCATCGCAATACCCACAGCCCATTTGATCCATTTATTTTCTTTAAAAAGAAGGAAGCCTGATGATAGCTTACCCACTATTGCGACGATAAGTATAGAAATAGAGAGTAGCCAAATGAAGGTTGATCCCCAATTGATTTCGCTAAGGTTTAAAGATAAACCTATCGTGACAAAAAATAGAGGCGTAAATAGATGAACAATTGGCTTCATTTGGGTTTCCACTTTATGAGAAAACTCTTCGTTAAGAGGAGAATAAGTTCCCCAAGGTAGGAAGAATTGTCGAGAAAGCGCAAGGCCTGCTGCAAATCCTCCTAAAAGTGCAGGAGCTCCCATCTGATGAGCTAGCCAAGCAAACAATAATATTAGAGAAACGATAGTGGTGGGAAGAAGTCCAGGAATCTCACTTTTCTCTTCATAATGTTTGATGATATTAGAAATAAATTTAGCAGCGATAGGGGCTAAAATAAGAAATAAACAGATGAATAGGAGTACTTTGCCAATATTTATAAAGCTAATCCCTCCTCCTTGAGAGAATTCATAAAGGATAGATAACAAAATAATACCTATGATATCGTCGATGACAGCGGCGCCAAGTACAATTTGGGCTTCATCGCTACTCTGTTTTTTAAGATCAGTAAGCACTCGAATTGTTATTCCAATGCTAGTCGCTGTTAATGTGCTTGCAATAAATAAAGATACGATTAGGCTTAAGTCAAATAGTTGGTAGCTGACAAGAAAACCGAGCGTAAAAGGAATGATAACCCCTCCTACTGCTACTATAAGAGGCTTGCTGCCTGTCTTTGCTAACCTTCCCATATCCGTTTCAAGTCCTACTTCAAAAAGAAGAAGAATAATTCCTATTTCTGCCAATAACTTAATCATCTCGTTAGGCTCTATTAAGTTAAATAGGCTAGGTCCAATGAGAACGCCGGCAAAAAGTTCACCAATAACAGAGGGAATATTAAACCTAGCGAAAAATTCTCCTAACACTCTAGCCATAAATAGAATAATGACAAGCTGGAGAAAAAAGTTGTGAATTAGCATAGTAATGTTTCCTTAAGGCTTGTAGATTAAGTTTTCAGCTTCTCGTGTAAGGGTCAGCTTATGAAATAAAAATGGGCAACTTTAATAATGCTCTAGTATTATAGCCTAGTACTCGAGAGATTACAGTAAAAATGACACTTATGCTAAATAAGTGCTTTGTTTATGTCAAACGCTTGGCTTACTCCTTTTACATTTTTGTCTTTTTTGTGTCACCAAAGTTGATGAAAAAAATATTAATTATATTTTTTATTTGCTAATTTAGCTTGATTGTAGTTGGGTAAAAAAGGCTCCAAAGCCTGATTTTACCAAAAAACCAAGCTTCATCAATATAATTTTTTACACGGGTAGATGACTTAGGTTTTCTGAAGATTTGCATGGTAAAAATTTATTTTAGTAAAAAGAAGTTAATATTTTATTCGAAAGCTTTTGAAACTTACCAAGTTATGGGCTTTTCTTTTCTTTTCTTTTCTTTTCTTTTCTTTTTTTTGGCAGGTTTTTCTCAAAAATTGTATTTAACTCTTTAATCCTAAGGATTAGGGATCAAGCTGTCCTGTTGGATACGACACTTGAGAGCCAGAGAAATCCTTACTCCTTTTGCTTATGATCTATTTCTATAGACAATTAGACCATGGCCTGAAGGCAAACAGAATTTGTGCCAGGAGAGGGATAATAGCTTATCGATCGATAGATAAATCGATAGATAATAGGAAAAACAGGGTGACAAATCATCCACAAATACCAAGAATGCGACGAGAAGTCAGGTTAAGTGAAGAGGCAATCCATTCATGGAGAAAAAGAGAAAAGATGCCTCAAAATTTGCTAAAGGCTGGGGGAAGATAATAGCGCTAGGAAGTTTTGGCAGAAGACTGGCAAGTATTAGAGAAGCTTTCTTGCTGGCATAGCTATGGTTTGCATGAAGCGGGGCTTTGGAGGAAATTTTCGTTCTGCAAAACAAGCAGGACTCTCCATTAAGCCTTTAACTATAAATAAAATGAAAGAGATTAAAGGTTTCAAAGCTTAAGAGGCGTTAATATAGGGAATAAAGGCTAGTATAAGAGGGGCCATAAAAGACAAGAGATTGGGTTGTTTCCACAGCAAGCCCGAAAAATTGCCGGCAATCTGCCGAGTCACTTTTCAAATTATTAGTGACGCGTATCCTTTTGACAGTTAATCATTAGATATGATAAAAAGGTATTAATTTATATCGTTCATTTAATCCTATAACTGATTTTAAGGAGGTATAAAATGTCTTTTAACCTATTCCCTTCCATTTTCAATCGTGATCCCTTATTTCGTTTTCCAAAAAATCTCATGCGTGAGCTTGAGCAATTTTATGGTGAGGAAAGAGATCAAGGGCTTACTATTTATGAGGACAAAAATAACAACATTGTCGTAGAAGCCGCTATGCCTGGTTTAAATCCGGAGGAAATTGAAATTAATTTAAATAAAGGTGTTCTTTGGATTAAAGGTGAGAAAAAAGAAGAAGAAGGTGATAGAGATAAGAAATTTTATAGAAGATCGATGCGTTCATTTTCTTATAGCGTAGCTCTCCCCGAACAAGTTAACGATCGTGAAGAACCTCAAGCCTCTTATAAAGATGGTGTTTTACAGATTAGCTTTCAAAAAGCCAAATCTTCTGAAGCTAAGCGGATCTCTGTTAAAAGTGAAAAATAAAAAACAGGGAGAGGGGTGGAGGTAAAAGGTATATTACCTCCTACTACACAAAACTCTTAAAATATAGCCAATGGAGTGGGCTGAGTAATTTTAAACACACTCAGCTGCTCCTAGAATTATTTCCGTTCCCTACTTTGCTTTTTTCTTTAGGGAAAGGGCGTCTTGAACCCATTTTTCTGCAAAAAAGATGACGCGCTACGAGAAAAAAATCTTTGGATTGGCTATCAGACAAAATCCTCTTTTAACTTAAATACGATAAAAATCCTTATATCTGGCTCTTACCCCTTGCCGGTTTCTATCCACTTTAAGGATAAAATCGCAGATTAGCCTTAATTAAGGCTCACCTGCTTTGAATATGCTTATAAAGCTCATCCGCTGCAGCTTTATCGGGAAATGACTGTTTAGCTGTAGGGGGTGGCGGTGACCCATAAAATCCGCCATAAAAGCCAGGAGGATTAGAAGGGGGGATATTGCTAGGATTAGCAGAAGGGTCAGTAAGGTTATTATAATTTTGATCATCAGATGGAGGCCTATAAGCTTGCGATTTCTTAGGACTGGGCTGAGGATATTGCGAAAGAGTATGATTGCCTTGATCACTAGGATCAGCCTGAAGAGGTAATAAAATCCCCCCTAAAATGAAAAGAGAAAAACCACAACAACGAGTAAAGCTTATATTCATAAAACCTCTTAAAAAAAACTATGTATGCTAACCTCAAAATACCTTAAAATTTATTTTATATACATATAAATATAATTGGCACCGTTTAGGTTTGTTTAAATTTTTTATGTAATCACTTGAGGGCTCATGAAATAGAAAAAATAGGAGAGGCACATGGATAGTGTTCCTTCATCCAAAAATCCTTTTTTCTGGGCTTGCTGAAAAATAAAAAGTATTCTTTTTATTTATCATTTGAGTAGTTTTTAAAAAATTTTCCTCTACAAGTTCTTCTTTGATTTATATCCTTTAAGTTAGCTTGGAGGAGTAAGCTGTAAGAAGTTTTTCCTTATTCGTTTTTTTAATGTTGTATGTCCAATTAATTGGAATTTTAATTATTTTTATCAGGACCGCTTATATATAAACAGGAGCAAGCTTATGACTTTTTTGTAAGGAAGTCATAGCAAATAAAAAGCTTTTTATCTTGGGGGGCCTTAGATGGGCAAAGCCAAGAAATAAATTGTGAAGATAATCGCACATAGGCTATGAATAAAAGCTTACAAAAGAGTAGAAGAAGGTTTTTTCATGAAAGTCTCCCCTTTGACCTCCCTCAATCATTTAATTAAAGATAAAAAAGATCAAGAATTGCAGGAGAGTTTAAAATCTCTTTCAGGATTTGAAATAGCCGATCTGATAGAAAAAAAAACTATGCCTGATCGATTATTTGTTTTTACTTTGTTATCTCCTCAACAAGCAGCTGAAACATTTGATTACCTTTCTGATAAGCAAAAAAAGCAAATTTTGCGCTCATTATCTTCTACGCAAATTGCAAGCATGCTAACAGCTATGCGATCTGATGATCGTACTGCTCTTTTAGAGGAATTACCTCAGCAGGTGGTGGAAGATTATTTAAAACTTTTGCCCCCTGAACAACGCCTTGAAACTTTAACCTTGCTAGGCTATCCGGAAGATAGCGTAGGACGGCTGATCACTACGGATTATATAGCAGTCAAGATGAATTGGAGGATAGAACAGGTATTTGATTATATTAGAGAGTATGGAAAAGATAGTGAAACGATTGATGTAATTTACGTGGTGGATGATGCAGGTATCTTGATTGATGATCTAAGGCTTAAAGAGATACTTTTTCATCCTAAAGAGTATAAAATCGCCCAAATTACGGATCAAAAATTTTTAGCTTTATCCGTTCATGATGCAGCTGAAGAAGCTATTAATATATTTAAAGAATATAATCGCGTAGCTTTACCCGTTATAAATGATGAAGGAATTTTGCTAGGTATCGTCACCATTGATGATATTTTGCGATTAGCTTCTGAAGAAAATACTAACGAAGTGCATAAAATTGGTGGAAGTGATGCTCTAGATGAGCCTTATTTGGAGACTCCTTTTTTTGAATTAATAAAAAAAAGAGCTCGTTGGCTGGTCATACTATTTGTAGGCGAAATGTTTACAGCTACAGCCATGAGTTTCTTCGAAAATCAAATTTCACGAGCTGTCGTTTTAGCTTTATTTCTTCCTTTGATAATTTCCAGTGGGGGAAATGCGGGCTCACAATCTTCTACCCTCATTATTCGCGCAATGGCTTTAGGTGAAGTGAAGCTCAAAGATTGGTGGAGTATTATGCGGGGAGAATTTCTTTTAGGTGCTTCCTTAGGCTTAATATTAGGGGTGGTAGGGTTTATTCGGGTTTCGCTATGGGGGACTTTAGGGCATGTATATGGTGAACATTGGTTTTTAATGGCCGTCACTATCTTTTTTTCTTTAATAGGAGTGGTACTATGGGGATCACTTTCAGGAGCTATGTTGCCTTTTGTTTTACGCCGTCTAGGATTTGATCCTGCTACCTCTTCAGCTCCCTTAGTGGCTACCATTGTAGATGTAGTAGGAATTGTCATCTATTTTACCTTGGCAATGGTGATACTCGAAGGCTCATTATTATGAATAATTTTAAAAAGGATGAGTTTAAGCCTCTTTTAGAGCGTTTTTCCTGATTTTTTAATGTAATAATTTGTTTTTTGAAAAAGCATTTATTTAACCAAGAAAGCAACATTTACTGTAGACAAAAATTACTTTAAGATAGATTGTATATCTCATACAGTCTAATTGATAAACTTAAAAATTAAGAGAAAATATTTTAAAGGTTAAAGCACTGGAAAAAGCCTTAATTAAATAAGGACTTTAATAACAAAAAAGCTGTGCCGACACAACCATACTTTTATAAATCTAAAAGAATAAGTGAGTAGAGTACTAAAAGCTGAAATACTAAAGAATTAGGTTTTACTCTAAAGAGTTTTGTTAGTTTAGTTTTTTTTATTGAGTGTTCCCTATCCCGCCATTTCCTGACACTAAAGTTAAGGTTAAAAATGGCGTTCGATAGGTAACAGTGTGCCCTGTTGTTAATTTGATCTTGCGAGGAAAATTTTTATTCTACTGGGTGTATTGTTAGTTAATGCCACCACTTTAGATTGAAATTAAGATTTGCATATAAGTTTCTATTTACAAATTATGGTTAACTTTTAGGAGGTTTCTATGAAAAAAGTTTTTTTAATGACGCTGTTATCTTTAGCTGTTATTTCTTGTGATACCAAGGATAAATCTGTCCCTTCTTCACCCAAAGGAGAGCCCTCAGATTATTTAAGGGATAAAGCTGATCGCTACGCAGTAGAAAAAACTCCATTAGATCAATCGGAAAGTGAAGCAGATCGTACCATTACCCAAAAAATTCGTCAGGCTATAGTGAAAGATGATTCTTTGTCTATGAATGCAAAGAACATTAGAATTATAACAATTGATGGAGTGGTAACTTTACGGGGTCCTATTGCCACACTTGAAGAAAGGGAAATTATTATTGGAAAAACCAAAGAGATTCCTGGGATAAGAAAAATAGAAAATCAACTAGAAATAACCGGAAAAAAATATTAATTTATGGAGGCTGTTATGAAAAAAGTAGTTTTTGGCTTAGCTAGTAATGAAGCTCAGGCTCAGCGAATTGTATCACAACTTTTATCTGCCGGATTTCATAATAAGGATATTTCTATCCTTTCTCCTGATCAAAATCAGCCGACAGCTACATCCAATAAGTATGGCGAAGCTGTGGAAGGAGACTTTGCAAGAACGGCTGATAAGGACCTCTCTTCTAGCAGCACAGGCTCCAAAGCTTCTGAAATGGGAGCTGTAGGAGCTGCGGCAGGTGGAGTGCTTGGTGGTTCTTTGGGATTGCTGGCTGGAATTGGTTCGTTAGCTATCCCCGGACTAGGAGCTCTTATTGCTGCTGGCCCGATTATGGCTGCTTTAAGTGGTTCGGCTGTAGGGGGAGGCTTAGGTCTTTTGGTAGGAGCCATTGTTGGTGCAGGAATTCCAGAAAATGAAGCAAAAAGATATGAAGCTGGCTTAAAGGCTGGCAATATTTTAATCAGCGCACATGCTGATACGCGCGAGGAAGTGACTCGTGCTTACGAGATCATGAAAAACGAAGGAGCTAAAGATATCTCTTCCACAAACGAGACATCGGAAAGCAAACTTTAAGAATTGATGTTCAGGGGTGCCTTAAAGCACCCCTGAGTAGTTTTTTTCTTAAAAATTAGGATAATAAAGTAAACGTTCTTAAACACCTTATTAAAGGGCAGATTATTGTGCCTCTATTCTTTTTTCTACCCATCTTTCCATAAATATTCCCCCTCTAAATATTAATAATTTCTTAGGTCATTTCCCTTTAGCTATTGGTTGGCAAGTAGCTAGACTCTTCTAAGCCCTTACGACAGCACATAGGATTTTAGATAGCGTTTTTTCGCCCTAAAGATTAATTGTTCAAAGAGAGATTTCTATTAAAAAGCTTTCCTTAAACTTTAAAAATATTTTATTATCGTCAGATATTCTTACGAAGTCTATTGATTTTTAATAGCCTTTCTAATGCAATTTTTCTAAAAAATAGGAATGAGATAATAGTCATGAATGAAGCCGCCTTATATCTTCCGTCTATAGCAGATGGAGAAGATAAAAGTTCCTCTTTTAAAAATCGCCTTAGAAAGAATTACCGTCACATTCGCAAATGGGCAAGGCGCACCACTACTGATTGCTTCCGCATTTATGATCGTGAGATAAGGCATTATCCTTTAGCGATCGATTTTTATGCAGGAAGGTTTTGTGTACATTATTTTTCTCGCACGAGAGAAGCTCCTGAACCTTCGGCTGAATTAAAGGAAGAAATTGAGCAAGCCTTAGGCTCTCTTTTTTGCGTCACTCCTGATTTGATCTATTGGCGCACACGCGTGCGGCGACAAAAAATGGAGCAATATGAAAAGAAGGAGAGCTCTAAAGAGTATTTTATCGGGCATGAATATGGGGTGAAGTTTAAAATTAACCTTCGCGATTACCTAGATACGGGGCTTTTTTTAGATCATCGGGAGACTCGTCAAATAGTGGCGGCAGCCTGTCCGGGCAAAAGGGTTTTAAATCTGTTTGCCTACACTTGCGCTTTTAGTGTACATGCGGCGAGAGCTGGAGCAACTTTTACAAAAAGTGTGGATATGTCGAACACTTACACCGCCTGGGGAGCTGACAACTTTAAGCTTAATGCTCTTCCTTTGATAAAAAATCCCATTATTCGTGAAGACTGCTTAAAATTTCTAAACCAAGAAAGCCGTACAGGCACTAAATACGACATTATTATTATCGATCCTCCCACCATTTCGCGCTCAAAAAAAATGCTGCAAATGTTTGATATTCAAATCGATTATGTGGACTTATTGTCTAAAGCTATTAAACTTCTTTGCAAAAAAGGAGTAATATTTTTCAGCACGAATTCGCGCAACTTTGTTTTTGATAAAAGCTTTTTTAGCACTTGTTCGATTATCGACATCTCTGCTAAAACTTTGCCTTTAGATTTTCATGATCCTAAAATTCATCGTTGCTGGAAAATTACTCCTTTATCCCCATAAATAAACAAATATTTTTTAATATATCTTTTTGCTTTAGCCTTCTCGATAAAAAGTCGTCATATTTTTAATTTGCTAGGATAAAAAATATTTTTTAATTTTTGAAAGCTTTTCTATCGAGGCAA
>NZ_JRXI01000060.1:0-2203 GCF_000813645.1 Neochlamydia sp. TUME1
TTATTGGTAATCTGAAGCGATTTAAAATTATATGCGATCGCTACCGAAATAGGCGCAAAAGATTTTCGTTAAGGTTCAATTTAATCGCAGGAATTTATAATTTAGAGTTGATTGAGTGAATTTCGAAAGAGGTCTATTGATAAGGATACGAATTCTTTTGACTTGCTTTTTTAATTATTATATTGTTCTAGAAAATAAAAATACTGAAAAGTTATCCCTCCCCCAAAGAAATAAAATGCATCCTATCTCATCGACATCTATTGAAAGCTTGCCCAATGAATTGCTACTCCCTATCTTAGAGGCTTGCGTAGTTCCTTCCTTATTTAGCGTCTGTAAAAGATGGCATCATCTGCTGGCTTCTGAAGTGATGCCTTCTCTTTATAAACAAATAGGTAAAGTACATGTTTCCCAAGGAGATATTAACAAGCAGGCTTTTATCTTAGATAGGATTTATAAGCTGGAAAGTAGGCTTTCTGAAACAGCAAAGGTAAATGCAATTTTTAGGCAAATCTTTACTTCAGCTAGTTCTCTTTCTCCTCTAGAATTTAAATGGAGGACTAAAGAAAAGAAATATTTTACTTTAGCTAACTACTCCTCTTATCTGCTGAACATTAATCGCCTTTTACTCTGGAAAAAACTTCCTAGTGGGGAAGAATACTTGAGCCGAGAAGAAAGTAAGCACTCTCCTCTAGAATTTAAATGGAAGACTGAAGAAAAGAAATATTTTACTTTAACTAACTACTTCTCTTATCTGCTGGATATTAATCGCCTTTTACTTTGGAAAAAACTTCCTGGTGGGGAAGAATACTTGGGCCGAGAAGAAATTAAGCACTTGCCTCTAGAAAAAAAGGAGAGCTTTTTAAACATTGGATTGAAGGAAATTGTAAAGATTTAACTTCGCTAAATTTATCTAAAGCAGGCTTGACTTATTTACCCCCAGAAATATGCCAGTTATCTAAGCTGCGAATGCTTTACTTAGAACAAAACCAGCTCACCGCTCTGCCTGCAGAAATAGGACAACTGCCTCAGCTGCAACATCTTTACTTAAATCAAAACCAGTTCACCGCTCTGCCTGCAGAAATCGGGCAGCTACCTCAGCTGCAATGGCTTGATTTAAGTCAAAACCAGCTCACCGCTCTGCCTGCAGAAATAGGTCAATTGTCCCAGCTGCGATGGCTTAATTTAAGCCAAAACCAGCTCACCAGCCTTCCTGCAGAAATTAGGCAGCTGTCTCAGCTGCAACATCTTTACTTATATCGCAACCAGCTCACCAGCCTTCCTGCAGAAATCGGGCAGCTGTCTCAGCTGACCCGGCTTCTCTTAGGCGAAAACCAACTCACCAGCCTGCCTACAGAAATAGGTCAATTGTCACAGCTGACTCGGCTTCACTTAAGCGTAAACCAGCTCACCAGTCTGCCTGTAGAAATCGGACAATTGTCTCAGCTGCAACTCCTTTACTTAAGCCAAAACCAGCTCACCAGTCTGCCCGCAGAAATAGATCAATTGTCTCAGCTGCGAACGCTTGAATTAGCGAAAAATCCTTTGAAAGATATCGCCAAAAAAATAAGGCAGCGTTTTCAATTGTAGAATGGTCGTAAGTACTTTTTAAACTAAAGTAAACTAAAATGAATAACAAACTTTTAGCCATCTTATCTTTAAACAAGTAATCCGCTTTCCTTCCAGCAACTAAGCAAGCTTAAACTAACCTACACATTTATAACGACAAGAAGTTTTTCTCTTTTTCCGCAGGGCGTTATGGCTGGGAGAACAACTTTTCTTGACAGGAAGAAGCTAGGCGTATTGTATTCCATCATTCGGTAGAAGAATTAAAACAAGGCGCCAAAAAGAGCCGTTTTTCTCAAATAAGGCAAAGAATCAATCTCATTCTTTTAGCCCAACCAAAATTGCCGCGTCACTTAATCGCAAAAACCTGTGTCTGCTCCTAAATGCTTGGAAGGTCTACCCCCTTTCTTTGAATCTATCTGAAATAAAAGCGAGGTAGATTATCTTTGAATTGTTTTTCATTGATAAGGATACGAATTCGTTTGACTTGCTTTTTTAATTTTTATATTTTGTCTTTAAAAAAATAAAAATGCTAAAAAAGTTATCCCTACCCAAGGAAGTAAAATGCATCCTATCTCCTCGGCATCTATTGAAAGCTTGCCCAATGAATTGCTGCTCCCTATCTTAGAGGCTTGCGTAG
>NZ_JRXI01000061.1:0-33168 GCF_000813645.1 Neochlamydia sp. TUME1
CAAAAAAATCCCCTTTATTTATATTCTTTGCCAGATTTCATATACATGTCCTTGCTTAGCAGAAAAAAAGTGAGGCCTCTCTATTTCTGGAAAAGCAAAATTAGCTTTTAGAATGTCATGATCGAGTTCAAATATACCTTTAAAGGCTTTTTCGGCAAAAGGCCCTGAATGAGGAATCAAATCTATCTGGTAAGGTAGAAAATCAATATTAATAGATATCCTACCTTTATCGCTTTTAGGAAAGCCTCCTACGTAGTTGGGAAAAGTTAATTCGCCCCAGGCTAATTTAAAATGCTCCACATCAGGAAAGCTATAGATAAAGTTTTCAAATATGGCAGAAGGTAACCAAAGGCCATTAAGTTGGCAGCCTATCACTTTCCAATTGCCTTTCAATGCTTTATCTATTTCAGACTTATTAAGTGTGTTTGTGTTCATGTAATTTCCTTAGCTTGTTGGAGTGCTATTTTTACCCATGTGTTAAGGGTATCGTTCATTTTTTGTAAAATTTGAAGGTTCTCTTTTATTCCATAGTTTGCTGCTAAACAGGTAGGATCTTTATAACCGATTTGGGTAAGGCCTTCATCGTTTTGCCATACAAGAATTTTTAGAGGAAGTTCTATCCCAATAGCCGGGTTTTCTTGCATGAGCAAAGTACCGGTTTTAGGGTCTCCAAAAATAAGTAGCTGCTCATAGGGTAACTCTAATCCTTTTTTTAAAGCTTCTTCTGCATGATTGATAAGCGCAAATAACTCAACATTTTTAGCATTAATAATGCTGATTAGTTTTTCGATTACTTTTGAAGGTGCTTCAGCACTAGAATAGACGATAAAGGGATAGGGAGGGAGGCTCATGATGAAAATCCTTGGCACAGTCTACATTGTAAAGTTAAGTTGAATATGACAAAATTAAATTTTAATTTGAAGTTTTTCTTGAGTGATTGGAGAGAAAAAATTCATAAGTGGCAGAAATATTACTTCTTGCTCCTCTATATTTTATTTCAAGCATAAGGCCAATCGATGGTAAAAAATGAGGAGAATAAGAAAAAATAAAAAATAATTTACCGCCGTAAAGGGGGCAGCCTTATATTTTAATAAATCTCTAACTTATTTTGATGCGGTCCATTCTTCAATAGGAGAGGGGTAGCCATTTCCTTCTTTTCATATATAAATAGGACTTGTGCTTCTAGCTGTATTTGAAATAGGGGTAGGGGTTTAAGAGCATAGAGTTGAGAAAAGCAGGAGGTAGCTGGAATAATTAAGGCATTTACGTTAAGCCTTCTTAAATTCCTAGGCTAATAAAAATTAAAAAAGCAACAAGCAAACTTTATTCCAGATAAGTTTTAGACGAGGTAGGAAAATAAAAGTAACGGTAAGCAGATTGGGGAAAATTCATTTTTGGATAACCAATAAAGCATTATCAAAGTGATTTAATTTTGAAGGAATGATGATTACTTCTATATATTTCAGTTGATATTCTTTTCTCAGGTAAGGAATAAGCTTTATAAAAGCTACTCTTGAATGAGCAGTGAGATCTTCAATAATATATATTCCTCCTTCTTTAAGTTTGTGAATGCTATGTTGCAAAAAATTAAGGTTAGCCTCAAATTCATGCAAACCATCTTCAAGCATAATATCAAACTGAAGGTTATTTAACTCTGTGTTGCTAAATAAATGGTGAATAGAGCTCTTCTGACGTTGGTCACAATAATAGGTTTTAATCGTTGGAGTCTGAAATAGAATTCTTTGATCTATATCGGCACCGAAAATGTGTGCTTTGGGAAAAAAAAGAGCCCATCCATGGAGCGAAGCTCCAGGGATACCTTCTTTTCCCATATTGTAGGGGATATCTGAATAGTTAGTCCCAATTCCTAACTCAAAAAGATTAATGTTATTATGCCTCCAAGGGCCGAATAATTTAGCATACAGAGTGGTGTAGTTGTGCCTTTTATCTCCTTTATCACTGCCAAATGAGGTCATAATGGCACACAAGGTAGTCGATCTTTTATATTCTTGATGGGATAAATATGCATTTACCCATTCTTCCACGGGAATTTTTGCTAATTTATTCATTAGCTCCTAGGGTTATTTTTTTATGTGTAAAACGTAATTCTCACTTTAAAAGATCATAAAAATAATGTACCATAAAATTTTTGATTTTTTTAAGGAGTCCTAAAATGTCTGTTCTTGTTTATCTGCATACAAAGTGTTCTACCTGCCAGAAAGCTTTACAATTTTTAGATAAGGCTAATATTTCTTATACAGCAATAGATATCGTGAAATCTCCTCCTTCTCTTGAGGAATTAAATAAAATGCTTTCTTATTATAAAGGGGATACAAAAAAGCTTTTTAACTCTTCTGGTAGGCTTTATAAGGAACTTCAATTGAGTCAAAAATTGCCTTATATGTCTCAAAATGAAGCTTTATCTTTATTGCATGCGCAAGGAATGCTTGTTAAGCGGCCTTTCTTATTAGGGGATGACATAGGCTTAGTAGGTTTTCGGGAAGAGCATTGGCAGCCTGTCTTTTTAAGTTAACTTAAGCTTTTACCTTGCCTTCATGCATTTTAAGATAATTTATTAATCTTGCTCTTAATACGTTTCCTTCTCTCAATTCTTAAAAAAGCTTTTTAGTGGGTAGATCCATTTTTACCAATGGATTAAAAAAGCCTTAAATAAATTCTTATTGAGTTTGTAAAGGTAGACTTTAGAGAGAGTGTGTGCGTGTAGGGCTCACCTCTTACAAGCTTATAACTTTTTTCCCTCTGTAAAAGAGGAATGCAGGCTTGTATCTTAATAAGGCTATTTAATCTTTCCTTTAAATAGGCTCTAGTATATGAGGTATAAAAATTATATTAAAATTTTTTGAGGGTCAAATATGCCTATTACGAAGCCAGAAGATGGTGTTATTGTGGGAACTTGCCACCGTTTAGAGTGGATGTTACCCTGGTGGTGGACACATTTTCGTCAGCATAATGAGCATCCAGTATTATTCGTAGATTATGGGGATATGTCTTTACAAGCAAAAAACTGGTGTCAACAGCGGGGGGAGTTGATAAAGCTAGAGTTAACCGATAATTTCATGGCCAAAAAGGAGCAGATAGACCCTATGCAAGCCTGCCTATGGGAAAAAATGCAGCCTCAAGTATGGGATCTACGTTTTACCTGGTATAAAAAACCTTTTGCTTTGTTATTGTCACCTTTTGAAAGAAGCCTATGGCTAGATCTAGATTGCCAGGTGCGGGGATCTTTGCAGCCTCTATTTGAATGGTGTGTAAATGAAGCTGGCTTTGCTGTAGCGGCTGAACATGCCCTTTCTCAAGAATTAAATCTACACAGAAAAATAATCACTCCCGGTCAAATAATGTACAACGCGGGAGTCATAGCATTTGCTAAGCATTCTAAGATAATCAAAGAGTGGGTAGCTCTTGCCGTAGAGCAAAATCATTTGTTTTGTTCTGATCAGCAATTAATGGCCCATATTTTGAATTCGCACCAGGGCTCCTTTACAACGCTTCCTGCTATTTACAATTGGACAGCTGATCAGAAATTTTTTTCTGAGGTAGTAATTTTACATCGCTGGGGAGATGAGGGGAAAAGAAATATTGCTAAAATAATGGAGCTCTTAACCCAAGAGATGAACTTTAATTTTTCTTTTTAATGATCCATTGGGAGGCACGTCACCCTCCTAACTCTTTCAAATATAGAACGATGAACTTTTTTCAAGGATAAAATATCGTCTCTGCGAAGCCTTTTAAACGATGAAAAATAGGGGATGTTCGTTAAATTGAGGCTAGAAAAGAAGTTTTTTATCCTGTTTCTTCTCTATTTAATTGTTTTACCCCACTTACTCCATTTTTTACTCTTTAAAGAGGTTTTATATCTATTTTAAGCAAGGATGAGGGCAAAAAAGAAAGCTTAAGGTAAGCTTTATGGCTATAAGAGTTTTTTGGATAAAAAGCGAAATCATCCATAGTTCTTGGGAAGAAGCAGTAGAAGGAAGCTTATTCTTTTTCTCCTGAAAGTTAGAATTTTTACTTAAACCCTATGACTACCTTTTCCAAGGATGAGTATTGGGGAGATAATAATGCCTAAGCATGCATGCATCTATCTGGCTGTCATCTACCTAACTCTTCAGATCTTTAAAATTTTAGAATTTAGGAAAGGAATGAAAATTTTTGAGATAGCTTCTCAGCAACATCAATAGACAGATGGGTATCACCAAGTTACCGAACCATACTAAAATACCACTGTTATAAGGAGCTTTATTATGGTCGAGATAGGAATCCATGTGAATGCAAAAATTGCCCATCAAAAAAATACTAGAACTTACTACAGTGGCTACCCAAAATAAACCACGAAAATAAAGAGATAGGATCCCTAAGACCCCAAAAGCTAGATCTGCTACACCTACTTCCAATTGAAAAGGACTGCCAGGCGGCCATCCAATCAAAGCTGCAATCTGGTCGGACTTGAAAATATGTCCACTAAAAGCAATAAGCCCCATTATTCCAATATTGAAAAAGAGAAGATAGGAAAGTAAGATTTCCCGAGGCTCAGCTTGTTTAACCAATGTCTTATGGATAAGGGTAAAGACAAGCGCCATTCCAAAAAGTATAAAACCGATCATTTAGGTCCTTAGAAAATAAAAGTTAAAAGCTATCCTTAATTTATTAGCAAAATTTCTATTCTTTTTTCTCCTTATACGCTTTTGAGCTAGTTCTTATGCAACCCCGTACTTTATAAAACTCCTCTCATTAAGTAGAGAGGCAACTTTCAGGGTGTGGGATATGCAGGCTTAGTTCTTTTAAAGCGTGTTATAAATTTTTCTTCCGTTTCTTTTAAGGCCCTTTTTCTCTTCATAATAAATTTTTTCCTTATCGCTTTCTAAAAAGGAAGATGTTGCTAATATTTGCATACCATATTTTTTTTGTATAGCCAAGTAAAAGTAAAAAAATTGCTTTTCTTCTCTTTTTGTTTTATCTATAGGATACAAACAGACGTGAGGAGCAAGGAGTCATATTCTCTTTACCTTAAAAACTTTCATGAAAATTTTTTTTTATCTAAAATTAATGTTTCATGTTAAATCTCAACAAAAATGGCAAATTAAACTTTTTGATAGCATATGCTGATAATAAGTTTTGGTGAGGCAATTATTAAGAGGAATGAATCCTTCCTAACATTTTAGGTTGGTTGAAAATTAAGTATTAAATACATGCTTTTTTCTCCTCTCCTTAATTTTAGGCTTATCCTTCATACAACTATTTTCAGATGCTTAGCGGAATTATTATAGAAAACCCCCCGGGAGTTAAAAATATGAAAAATTTTCTTTTGTTTACCTCGCTTTTTTTACTGATACTTTGCCAGGGGTTCGCGGGAGAGGAAATTATAGGTTTTTGGAAAACCATTAATGAGAAAACTGGCCGGGCAGAAAGCACCATAGCCATCTATGAATATCAAGGGAAATGTTATGGACGTATTGTGGCCACATTTGATGAGCAAGGTGCAATCGCGGATACTATCGATCATCCTCATGACAGAGCCCCAGGGGTCTTAGGTAATCCTTATTACGCAGGCTTAGATATTATTTGGAATCTGCAACAAAAAGGTAACAAATATACCAATGGAAAAATTTTAGACCCTGAGAAGGGTAGAGTGTATGGAGCTGAACTATGGCGCCAGGACGATAATTTAGTCGTGCGGGGAAAATTGCTATGTTTTGGTAGAAATCAAATATGGTTGCCTCTTAATGAGGATGAGCTAAGGGGGCTGTTCCCGCAACCTGGCTTGCCTACCTTTATACCCAACATCCCTAAAGTAAAATAGGCGATCTGTACTTTTTTTTAAGTAGCTAAAGAAAATTCTTTAGCTACTTCTCGTTTAATGGATTAATTTTTAAAAGAATAAAATTTTCTTTCTATAATTAAAATCTGGCATTCATGGCACGCATGAGCCCAAACATATCGCGCGCCATAAATTTTTTATTGGTAAAAAGAAGATGGCTGCTTTCGTAATAGGGCTTATATTTTTGCCAATATTTTCTTTTGCCATCGAGCTTAAACATCCAATTAGCACCTTTAAAGGCAGTTTTTGTAAACCAATTAGAAAAAGTACTTAAGCCGGTTATTCGGTCAATTTTGTCTAAGGGAACCATGCCAAAGGTAAGATATTGGCAATTTTCCTTGCGTAATTGCTCTAATATGGAAACGACAAGGAGTTCAGTGGTCCCCCCTGAAGCCTCGGGCGTGGCCATTAAGAGATTGATGACCCAGCCACCTCTTGCTTCTAATTGATTTAACATGCATTGTCCCACTAAACGGTTTCCTTTGATAGCATAAAACCATCTTTTTCCTGAGCGATTATTAAATAGGTGAATATTTGAAAGATAAATTTGAGGCCCTTTTCTGCCTTTTAACCATGTTTGCTTAGCTTGTTCCATGGCTTGTTCTAGTTCTGCTTGTGGTGAGGTGTATTCATGAATAGAAGTTCCTTCAGTTAAGGCATGCTTAACTTTTTTACGCAACATCCTTGCATCACGTCTTGCCGTAGGATCAAGATGAGGATCTACAAAAAAGTCATGCCCTACCTCAATCAGCGCGCCATTATAGTGCCGCACCCCCCAATCTCCAAATTCTTGGGAAACTTGAGTATAAACGATATTTTTTTTATGGCTTTTGCAATGCTCTTCAAATTCTAGCGCCAATGAAACTTTTAAAGCAGGATCGCATACAGGCTCGCCAAACACAACAGCAGCACCTGCGGCAAGACGATAGCCAATAAGTCCTTCCGCATAACGAGAGGTAAAGATTTGGCAGCGCGGATCAAGTAAAGCGATAGAAGGGGAGCCTCCCCAACGTGTGACGTAATCGGCTATTTCTTGGCTGCTAAGTTTTTGTTGAGATGGTAATTCTTGAAGTTGCATTTTTCTTATCCTTGGCTTTTTTTTGCCAACCTAAATTCTACGAAAGAAATTGTCAATGGATTATTTTAGTTAGGTAAAAGAAGTTCGTATTAAAGTGAAGGGTGTAGAATTTTTAGATACTTTAAAAAGCGTGCTAGAGTACGTGAAAGTTATCCTGAAGACTGAGAGCGACGAAGCATGGAAGTAATACGCTTAAAAAAAACAACGTCTGCATGCCCACTCTTTATAAGTTGCTTCTCTACCTAAGAGAATGGTTTTATAAAGTAGGGGTTTGCATAAGGAGTTGCTCGAAAGCGTATAATAAACCCAAATTTTAGCTTTTGATACAAAAGGAGGAAAGTTTTGCAAGTCTTCCACATTTGTAAGCCTCCTTTTCTTTGTAAATCTTACCGAAGGCTAATGGAGACATTGGCTCCATGAGTTGCCATCAAAAATTAGTACCAAATTATTGTTATGATGAAGGCTTGCTCTAGCAATTTGAAAAAACTGATAATTACCTTCACGAGATCAAAAGAATGTCGATGGGAAGTAAAGATGGCCTTCGGCATATAGATGGCGTGAGGCTGGTCTTGGCGTTTGTACGGAATTGTTTAAAACCAGTCGCTTGGATGATAAGGGGGAAATTCAAAAGACTAAAATCATAAGAATGAGAGTACCGGTACCATGAACTGGCGCGAAACAACTTGTAGTAGCGAAGAAGGCTGGTAATGCGGCTGGAGTAAAGAGGATGGATTAAGCGGTGACATTCATTATTTAACTACATTTCTAGGAGGAAATCGTTAAGTGAAACAAAACCTTTTATTATTTCTAAAACACCTGAAAAAATAGAAATGAGGGGAGCGTTTGCTTAATTGGGAACAGTGTGAATCGAGAGATTTCTGCTCCGTTCTAAGGGAAGCCTGTGGGGAAGTTCTACAAGTCGACTCGCCAGTATCACAAATCGATAAGGCAAAATACTGGTCTTGAAAAGTCACCCACCCCAATTGCTCGCTCTCAAAAAAAAACATATTTTTGCCTCACTTATCGCTTATTACAAGCTTGAATTCCTAAAAATTAAAACCTCTCTCAATCATTTTGTTATAAAATATAAGCTAATCCTTAAAGCCAATCAGATGGCGTATCAAGAAGTGCAAAATTTATATAAAAATTCTAGGTCTGCGTAAGATGAGTTAATAAGTGGATATCTTTTTCAATCATTTTGACCTTCCATACTTAAGTTTTTTAGTAAAAATTACTTTTAAAGCATGCATAGGTCTTTTTTTAGCCATTTCCTTATCTGATAACTGCTTTACATAATTTTATAAAGATATGCTTGTAATAATTTTTTTGCTTGTATTGTTATCCTTTTTAAATAAACTTTTTACGTAATAGCGTTTAAGAAGACAAAGAGCCTTTTATTAAATTCAAATAAGGAGAATAATTAAGGACAAGAAAATGTTTGGAAAGGAGGAAACCATGTTTGTAGCTTCTTATCATACAATTGAGGAATTAAATGCTCTGTCAAAAAAGAAAGCCTCTGCTAGTTATAGCCTTAAATTAAGAGCTGTAGCCATGGCGATGGAAGGAGAGAGTGCCTCTCAGATAGGAAAAACTCTAGGTTATTGTACAAGTGCTATTCAGAAATGGATAAGGAGATATAATCATCACGGTTTAGAAGGATTAATAGATAGAAGGCCTATAATAACTGGAAGAAAAAGAGCTCTAACGCCTGAGCAAGAGAAAGCCTTTTTAACCCGGGTAGAAAAAGGGCCCGAGCCTTGCGAGCTTCTCAAGGTATATCACTTAAGCGACCTTCAATTCATTCTAAAAGAAGAGTTTGGTAAAAAATTAACTTTGCCTGGCGTATGGGGGATTTTACGTCGCTTTAGCTACCCGCCCTTGATCCTTCGTCTTCAGCGCTATAAAGCCAATCCGAAGGAACAGAAAAAATTAAAAAAGTTCGAAATTCATCAATGGATTAAAGAATCATTTTTTTAAGCTAAAGATCTAAATTAAGTTTGAAGATGAGCAATCCTCGGGCAATAATGCTCCTAATATTCATCCTTTCTGGCTATCTCCCGATATTTCTTAAGCTTAATCCAGTTGAAAAACTTATAGCTTTATTTGCTTAGTCACTTTTGCTCTAATTACCTATATCGACGTTATAAAGGACTAGAAAAGCAGGCTGTAGTTTTCTAAAAAAGATTTAGTTAAGCGAAAAGGGAATAAAAACCTTATGAACTGTTTTCTATATCTATTTACGTAAGGAGTTGATTAAAAGTATGTTGTAAAATTTTTTAGACCTCATATCAACACGAATTTTTTGTTGACAACTTGTTGAGTAGGAGCTGAATATTAGTTTATGAAATCAAGGAGATAGATCATGAAAATGATTCAGGCTATCCTAGCAAGTGACTTCAATCGTTTGGGCTATTCTATAAAGTCATTAGCTAAAAACTTACTTGATAAATTTACTTCCTTTCTAGCGGAAAGAAAGAGAACATTATCGACCCTATTTCTTATAAATCATTCCTCTTCTTTTATAGAAAAGAAAAAAAATTGCAAAGTATTTTGCTTTTCTTATAGCCAGAAAGAAATTAAGCTTTCAACGTTTTTTCTTCTTGTTTTTCCTTTTCTAAATTTTATTTGGAAAGCGTCAAATTATTATTTCCCCCATAAAGCTTTTCTATTTGCTGGGGAAGTTCTTGGCCCAAATAGGAGCACATTACATGCTTTTCTAAAGTTAGTGTCTACACTAAAGTTGTTAAAAATAAGAGATGTGAGGCTAATGGAGCAAGGTGCTTACTTGTCTACATGCTTTCACCCTGTCATCTCGTGGCCTCCAAAAAATATAAAAATTGTACAAGACTTATGGGTGCTTAAAAATAGGCACTATTATTGCCTAGAAGAAAAAAATTACAAAAAAGGTGATAGCATATGACAATTAATCAAAATTATTTAATAGGTCAAAATGATTTTTACCACACATATGTAGGTGTAGGTAAAAAGCAAGCTAGGAAAAATGCCCTTAAGACCCACTCAGCACTGGGCTATGAAAAAGTGGATTTAGTGGGCAAGCTAGCAAAAAGCAGCTTAGATACATCAAATGCTGGTAGGCAAAATAAGATAAAGGGGGAAATTTACGTTCAAAGATTGAAAGCCACTAATGGGCAGAGGGTTGAGTTTACGTATCGCGTTAAAAAGAACATAGTTATGGCTTGCATTTTACCTATTAAGGGTGAGCCTATTTATATTTATCCTGAGAACCTTCCTAAAGAGCTAAAAATTATTAAGAGTGCTGAGACATTTTTTAGTTTTATTAAAAATTTGAGCATAAGAATTGCTGCGCTAAGCAAAGATGAATATAAGCTTTCTGTAAGCGGTAAACTATTAGGAGGCATGCTAGATGATTATGATCCTTACCAAGAAGCCTTAAAAAACTTTAAAACACATCTCCTTGACTTAGCCAATCCTCTTCTCTTAAAAGATATAATGGACAAATTGACGCAAATTTCCCAAGATGTCATAGATTCCAATGAAGGCATACAAAATCATTTTTCCGACCTGCTTTTACCTCATGATACGCTGGTTTGCTTGCAAGAATATAATACACAAATAATAAAGTGGTCCGCCTCAAAACTGGATGAGAAGGAGCTTGATGTAATCGTTCAACATGTCAGAAATGATCTAAGCCAATTAGCTAATCAAATAAGAGAGGGTGAATATACTCTTTGGGAGCCTTTAAATGTTTTATTTAAACTTCCCGAGATTAGAATACTGCCAAATGATAACGTTAAGAATATTATCCAGTGTATTAACCAGAGAAATGTGGAGAGGTTACGAAATTGTGTCCTTAGCATGCTGAAGAGTAATGGTGTATCAGAAAGCTCTATTAACGAGAAATTGAGAAAAGAGACTATATACACGAACATTAAAATGCTTTTAGGCCAAGTAATCGAAAAAAAACCTCCACCAGAGGGGATTGTAGCCAATTGGGATCAAAGGTCTGACTTTTTTGTTAATAAAACTCTTAATTTGACTAATCCGGAAACAGGAGAGCTTTATACCGGAAGCATTGTAAAATGCTTGCGGAAAGAAACTGACAATAGCCTCATTTTTTATTTGCAAAATCAGTCTGAAATTCACATCGTACCTAATACTTATAAAGTAAAAATAATAGAAAATCACCATCATAAATTGTGGTTAGCTATCCATAACAACCTTTTAACAAGCCAAGGGACTTTTAAAGTCGAGCTAGCACAGGAACAACAAGAAAAAATTAACCTCCAGCCAGGGGTTTATTCCATAAGCTTTCCCGAGCATAGTAATGGCAGTACTTCATCTTCGACTAGCTCGACAAGAATAGAGCTAAGCGATGGAGAAACACAGCAAAAGAAATATGTGCTTACTGCTTATTATGAAAAAGATAGTGTCTCTAAAATTGAAATCCAGGAGTTGAAGCGGCGGAAGAGAAAATATATCAAGTCGAATGCTTCTACATATACACCGTCAGAGTTAAATGGAATGTATACTGTGAGAAGAAGGGTACAGAAAACTATCTCAGGCATTAATTCAGTCAATGCTGATAAGCAGATTCTCATCAAAGATGAAAAGGACGAAAATACACTCAAATTATTTCATCTTAATCAACTTAAAGAACAAATCGATGCCCTTCGAATAGAGCTTGTGCAGCAATCTGGCCTTTTAGAGCTACTGATCGATAATTTAGTCTCTCACCAGCTTACTAAAGTTGACTGGGAGCTGCTGACTTCCCAGGAACAAGATTTAGCTGAGCGTCTAACGAGTATATCTGAAAAATATTTTCAACGTTTAAAAATAGCCTATCCGAAAGAAGATATTTTGAAGGAATTAGTAAAAGAGGCCAATTATGCATCTTTTATAGGCAAAGAGGAAAGTTTAAAAGTCTCTAAAACCCTGGAATTATTACCGGAAGCATATCAGCACATAGAAAAGATAAAAAATAAGGATGTCATCTTTTTTGTAGGTAACACAGGCTCGGGCAAAAGTACGGCCATTAGCTATTTTTTAGGTGTCGCGAGCAAATCCTTTTCTAGCGATGCTGATAATGAAGTGGTACGTGCGAAAGAGAATGAAGAAGCTGAAGAGACATATTCTACCCTTGGGCACGCTTCAGGTGAGCCTGAAGCTCTTTATAATCAAGTTTATGCAGTTCCGGATTCTTCTTCCCTTGTACTTGCTGATTGTCCAAGATTCAATGATACGCGAGGAGAAGACTATGAGATTCTCGCTAATCTAAGCATTGATCTGGCAGTGCAAGAAGCCAAGCAGATTAAAGCCATTGTGTTAGTTGTGTCCATCCATGCTTTTTTAGTAGATCGAGCTAATGCGATTATTGACCTTATTCATACAGTCAAAGAAAGGTTTCCTGGTTTTTTTAACCCAGATAAGCCTCAAGATAATCCTGGCGTCTATTTATTGATTACTAAACAAAAGCAAGTGGCTCCAGAAATGGTGGATAAACTTAAAGATGGCACTCGAATTAAAGAACTTCTTGAAGGAACCCCAATGAGAGGTAATATCTGGGAAGTGATCAATCACATGCAAGAGAACAGCCAAGTGGACTTTATCGATATAGATGATGTGTGTGAGACAAAAAAAATTATTGGAAAAATATAAGCAAACCTTTCCACGGATTGCTAAAGATCAATATGTACCCGCTATGCAAAGGAGAGACATGCAGATAAAATTTGATAAATATGTCAAAATGTCCACCGATATTTGGACTCACCATATCTTTACGCCCTACTTGCAAAGCCTTCCTGCATCTATTCAATCTTCAAAAAATGAAATCGAAACAAAAAAGAAGCGTTTAAAAGAGCTTGAAGGGGAAATAGAACATCAGCTAAACACAACAGTTCCATTGTTTGCCCTCAAACAAATGATAAATTACCTCGTTAAATGGCAATCTCTCTCTCCAGAGCAACTCCTAGACAAGTATATTAGCAAATACTCTTCCAATGTTTCATGGGATATAGAAAAGATTCCAAGTTGCCAGGAAAAAAAGGAGCTAATAAATACGCCCCTGGACATGAAAAAGTTAAAAGATTTATCTGAAAATTTATCTGACTTAGAAAATAAAGATTCAAATTGCGAGGGAAAAAAGGAGCTACAAGATGCGATCCAAAATTTAAAAAATTTAATAAATTTAAAAAAGATAGAAGTTGACATAAAGATTACCGAAGGGGAAAAAAAAGCAGAAGAAGAGAAACTTCAAGCGACCGAAAAAAGAAAAAGGAACCTTGCCATCATCATTCAAACTCACAAAGAGACCGCTAAACTTTTAAGAGATTTTTCAGGGCTTGTTGTCGGCCAGCCTACTGGAACAGAGAGAAGCAACCAGAGAAACGAAGTGGCAGAGGCATGTCAAAAGTTTATAAAAATTTATGATGAAAATATTAAAGAATTAGAAAAACAATGCTGCGAAGATCTAAAACTTGCTCAGTAAATAAAATGCAAAAATTTAGGAGGATGAAGTATGAAAATTATTAATTTTAATGCATCAACTAACAAGACAGCCATTTTCGTTTTTTATGGACCTAACAATATTACGCCTTCCACAGCTAGTATCATTACCAATATTGGCCCGGCTTCTTTAGTTAATTCTAACGGCGTGTGTGTTAACACGTATAAATCTTTGCTGAATGATAAGAAAATCGAGGTATTATACAATAAGCAGACTGGCCTGTCTGCTATTATTCATTTTTTAGATGTTCAAGGCAATGTTGTAAGTAAAAGCTTGCCTCTTCTCTTAAAAGGCATGCCAGCAGAAATAACTGTTCAAAAGGATGTTAGCCAAATTAAGCGCTTTTTTGAAAATACACACTTAATTGCAGAAAAAAGTGTAGAAGGAAAATATACGCATGTATCAGCCCATATTAGTGGCAAGGGAGGAGGGAACGGAAAGATCCCCTTCCAACCGGGCCTTGCTTTAGGCTCCGTCGTTAGGGGTGAGACTTTGATAAAAATGGAAGAGTATGCGCAAAAAATGGCAAACGAGGAAACTATTATAGAACAAATCAAGTCTGCTGAACAAAGAATTGACATGTTAGATGCTAAAATCAAATCTAGAAAGGAGGTAAAAGGTCGAGATGAAGTTACAAAGGCTCTTAATGACTGTTGGGAAGAACAAATAACGGCGGCAAAAAATCTTATAGATACACTAAGTAAAAAACTAGCAGAGAGAAAAGGTGGCGAGATACCTGCTTTTGAGAATTTTTATCAAACACTTGATTTATCACCTATTGATATGGCTAGATCTCAAATAGAAGTTCAACCGCGAGGCTTTGACAGCCTTCACTATAGTTCTCAATATATTAATATGGAGCAAGAACTTTCTGAGATTCATGATAGAATTGCTCATAGCTCTATTGCTAGCAGCATCTCAGCGAATGGAGGATGGTTGATGTTGGGTGGTAGCGCTTCTCTTTCTGGGGCTAGTGCAACTTCAGAACGCTTGGCTCAAATCAAAAGGGAAGGTATAGCTGAAGGGGTATTAGTGATCAACGCTGTCGCTACCAGTCGACATGTCCGCTGTTTTACTGATCTGCAGTATAGTAAAAGAAAGTTGCAAGCTCTTCTGAATGCTATGAATAGAAACAATAATGATGAGCTTAAGAAATATGGAATTTCCCAGAGAGCGGATGGTACTAAGGAAATTTATTTATTAACACAAGCGGTATTAGGTGGCTCATTCACCGCCCTTGTGACTTTCTCAAATGAATCAAAAATGAATAGGAAGTTGAATGAAAATATCCATGAGCATAGCATCAATACTGCAGCAAAAGGTGGAGGAAATTTCGTAGATTGGGGAATATCGCTAGGCAGTTCCAATGCCATCCAATATGGAATCCAAACAGAAAATGATATATTAAGAAGCATAGTAGGCACAAAGGTATCTATCGAAATTATTTCACAAGGTGCTATGCCTGTTTTTGCAGGGGAGATGGTGGAACGGGAGATTATGAAACATGTGGATCTCAATCCTTCGAAATTTGAACTGAGCAAAAAAGATGAAGAAGATGCAGAAATAATGGCTACTGGCAAGGAAAAAGAAAAAGCCATAGCTGTCTTACAGCGACGGATGAAAATGGAAAATGCACAGGTCGCAGTGATGAATACTTATCGCGGCTTAACTTCCTCAAAAGAGAAACAAAATGTTCATTCTACACAGAGTGTAATGGAAGCTTACGAGAATTTTGTTACCCAAATGACCACTGATCGTGACTGTGGAATACCTATTGGATTTAACTATCAGATATTAACCCAAAAAGAAATTGAAGGGATGTTAGAGGAACTCAACTCTTCCTTTAAGGAGGCAGAGCAAAGCAAGCCAAGCGTAAGCCAAGCAGCGCAGAAACCTGAAATAGATGCAAAAGGAAAGCAACATGAGGGCCAGGTCTTACAGAAACCTACACAAGCTAAATAGATTTTAATCTTTCTGGCGGCCAACTTGGCCGCATTAAATCCACTTAAAATTTTAAAAACTAAGGGAGCCCTATATGAGTGCTATCATAAGTCAAAGAGATGTACTGCCTATGCACTTAGGCTATGCACTGGGAAGTATTATTAAGAAAAGTGATTTTTTATTACCTCTGAAGAATAAAGTCCGTTTAAACTTAGAAGAAGAGCTTGAGAGGGCAAATATCGAAAAAGTTGAGGTGACAAATTCTCCCTCTGATACAGAAACTGTTAAAAATGAGAAACAAACAAGGTTAAACATTTTAAACGCTAAGATAAATAAAATTAAGAAAGACTATAGTGAGGTATGCAGCAATATAAGCAAGCTGTATGAGTCACGAAACTTCTTTTCTACTGAAGAAATGCTTCCTATTGATCCCCATTATTCCAAAGTCAAAATTGTTGACGAACGTTCTTTCTTTTCAGAAAAAATGTCGCATCTTGTTTTTAGAAAGACAGATACTACAGGTACAGATTTGCATAAAAAGATAGAGATGTTTGTTTCTCAACTGTTTTCTCAAGATGCTCCATCCAGTCTTCTCTCCTCTAGTATGCTAGGGACTGTAACGAGTAGCATAGAAAATATGCTAGAGACAGAAAGCCAAATCTATTTAGTAGGCTCTTTTATTACCCTGCCTCGTGTCCGAGTTATGGATCCTGTTGCTATTAGAAGAAAGGCAACAATTAGCAATGCATTAATAGAACAGGCCGAGCAATATTATGTGTTAACTGAGGCTGTCTTAGGAGCGGTCTTTTTAGGTTGCGGAAAATATATATCAGGAAGCGGACAGGGTGATAAGGAAGGGGGTAAAGAGTCTGAATCCTTAATGTCCAAGGTCTCTATGATTTCCTATATTAGTCAAGGAGCTATTCCTCGACCTGGTAAAGATGCGGAAGATATAAATATGTGGAATGTATATGCACAATGGAAACAAGTACTACTAGAAGATCCTTTAAGTGGATATCCTATTGGATTTAAAGTTAGAGAACTGCAAGATGTATTTAGTGAAAATAAAATTTCTGTAAGAAGAAAAGAGGAAGCCGATACAGGTAGCTAGTTTTTTTTGTTAAGCAAGCGCCCGGCTAAGGCTATTGACAGGCTACAGGCGGGTAGTACTTTTTTTTCAAAAGAGGATAGGAGCATGTCTGTGAAGGATAAAAGCCTTAAATGTGTTCCACGCAGTGCTTGAACTGACAGACAAGGACTAACTGGCAGGTGGATTAAGACTGCCAGTTTTCACTTATTTCGGTAGTTAGTCCCTTACTATCCGGAAATGTTTGCAGGTATGTTTTCTCAAAGTAAAACTGTCATATATACGCTTTACTATTATCCAAGCCCATTTATTTATTTATTTTTCTTGGTCTTCTGGCCCTTCCTCAAGGCTTATCAACACTTTCTTTCTAAAAGTTGTCGCTTTTCACCTAAGTTTATTTTGACCAATTTACCCAAGCGAGTCTACGCTCTACAACCCATCGCCTTCACTAAACAAGGATTTATTGCTTAATGCTTAAACTTGCCTAGCCTTCAACTAGATGACTTTAATGATTCCACTTCCTTTAGCAAACGGTGGAATAATTTGGAGCTGCATGCCACTTTCGTCTTCTAAATTGGCTTCATGTTGACAAGCGTTATGCATTGAACTTTGCATTCTATTAAATTTGCTGTAAGTCTATTAGCATTGGAGCTTAGGCTATCTTTCTATTTAATATTGAAAGATTGATAGCTTTTTAAGTTTATTCGCTGACAGGGCCAGTGAACAACATTAATACTGCGACTCCAGCTAAGATAAGAGCTGTCCCTAATAAATGCATCAGGGAAAAGGCTTCATTAAAAAAATAAACCCCAATCAAAATAATGCTTACAATCCCTAGTCCCGACCAGATGGCATATACTACGCCTACAGGTAAGGTTTTGAGAGCAATGGAGAGGGACCAAAAAGTAAGCCCATAGCCCACTAATACTACTAGTGAAGGAAAGAGCTTAGTCATCCCGTAAGAGGCTTTTAATGCACTGGTCCCTACAACTTCGCCGGCTATGGCCATTAAAAGATAAAGATATGCTTCCATAAAGACCCCGTTTAGGGGTACGATAAATCAAATACGATATAAAAGTAAATGGCGCTCAATAATAAATTTGCCATTCATAAGGAACGCGATGAAACAAGATTTTAAAAACCAGACAGTTATGATTACCGGGGCAAGTTCAGGATTTGGAGCAGCTTTTGCTGAAGCCTTTGCACGTGAAGGAGCTAGCTTAATCAACATTGCTAGGCGTAAGGATCGCTTGCAAGCTCTTGAAAGTTCTTTGCAAGAAAAATACGGGGTGGAAATTTTATCTATAGAATTGGATGTCTCGGATGAAAAAGCGGTGGTAGAAAAATTGGGTCTGTTGGCAAAAGATTCTATAGTGCCCGATCTTTTGATTAACAATGCTGGCATGGTAAGAGGGTTAAATAAAGTATGGGAGACGCCTACACAGGATTGGAATGAGATGATTGATATAAATGTTAAGGGATTACTCAATGTTAGTGCTCAGATTATTCCTCACATGGTTAAGAAAAATGCTGGGCATATCATCAATGTGGGCAGTATTTCCAGCCATGATACCTATCCTGGAGGAGGGATTTATTGTGCCACTAAATTTGCTGTTAAAGCTATTACGGATACATTAAGGAAAGAGCTGGTGAATACTCCTCTTCGTGTTTCTATGATTTCTCCTGGGATGGCTGAGACAGAATTTAGCTTAGTTAGGTTTGCTGGTGATAAGGATAAAGCCCATGCTGTTTATGAAAACATCCAATCTTTGACAGCGGAAGATGTGGCCGAGATTGTCCTTTTTATGGCTACGCGCCCTCCTCATGTCAATTTAGCTGATGTGGTGGTTTATCCTACTCATCAAGCTTCAGTATCGCTTATCTATCGAGGAGAAAGAAAAGCAAAGAGTTAGGGGAAGAAGCAATTTTTTAAGCTGTAGCTATCAAAAGGATAGGGTGCTGATGAAAAAAGCTAAACTCTCTTTCCCATAGCTTTCATGATGCTTTTTTAGTTTTTTATAAAAATAAGGATAATTTAAAAATTTTATTAAAAAATTATTTATGAGATGGGAATGAAAATTAAAAATAGATCGGTTGGCTAACCATAGCTTGGGGAGCTACGCACATCTCTAAAGTAATCCCATAACTTTGAAGTTTATCTTTAACCACGCCAAGGGCTGTTTCAGGCGTATTGCATTCGCTAGAAAGATGGGCAAGGTAGACATGTTTTAAATTAGGATGGGCAATCTTGCTTAATAGCTCAGCACAGGCTTCATTAGAAAGGTGACCGTTTCTGCTTAAAACGCGTTGTTTATACACCATAGGCCGTGAACTGGCATGGACCATAGAAGGTTGATGATTAGCCTCCACATAAAGGTAATCGCAAGCTTGCAATTGATGAAGAACTAACGTGGAGACAAATCCTAAATCTGTACAAAATCCAAGCTTTAATCCATCCAGCTTTAGAGTAAATGCTACAGGATCTAGGGTATCGTGTTGAATATTAAAAGGATGAATTTCAAGGTCGCCAAATTCAAAGCTTTCTCCTGTGGAAAATATTTTAAACTTAGGACATTCATGTAATTGCTCGACAATTCCTTTGGCCGTTTCATGATTGGCAAACACAGGAATGCCCATTTTTAAGGCTAAGACTTTAAGGCCTTGAATATGATCACTATGTTCGTGGGTAATTAAAATAGCATCTAACTCCCGGAAGTCTACTCCTATTTCGGCAAGTTTTTCTTTGGTGGCTCTTGCACTTAAGCCTGCATCAATAAGCAGCTTAAGTTGCGGCGTTCCCAAGTAAACACAGTTGCCTTTCGAGCCTGAAGCTAGAGGACAGAAACCAATCATTTGTAACATACCTAATCAATATGAGGAACGTTTTATCATATAACCATTTCCTTAGGCAAGTTTTTTAAGGCTAAATATGAAGAGGTTAGTCTCAAAAAAAACATAATGTTTAATTAAAATACCAAATATTATACATAGAACTATGCATACATTATAAAGAGGAGACCTCATGGAAACAGCCGTTCAAGTTTTAGAAAAAATGGAAAATGTATTAGATCAGCTAGTGAGCAATGCCGAAGGTTTAAAAGATTTATCGATGGAGGAATTTTCTGAAGAAGCAGTTACTCCTTTACAACAAAAGCAAGAACTTTTGGTAGAACAATTAAATGGTTTGGAAGGAAGCTTTGAAGCTTCTGAAAAAGAGGGCCAAGAAGAAGTTTTAGCTAAAATAGGTGATCGCATAGCAAAAAAACTGCGTTATTTCCAGCATTTAAATGCTGTTTTTGTGGAAAATATCACGGAGGGGAATTTTATGGAGGACTATGCTAAGAGCGATCTAGAAATGCTTGAGACAGGACTTCCTCATCGTCGACATGAAAATACTGACGAGGAATAAGCTAAAAAAATCCAAAGCATAATTAAGCTAATGCAGCTATAGAAGTTTAATCCTTGGCTCTTTGCAAGGAAGTTAGGGGGTAAGAAGAAAATTTTTTATTTGAATATTTAAAAATTTTCTTCCTCCTCTAATAAATCCTCAGATGTTTGTATGCCTTGCTTAGCTGCTAAGATCTTCCTCGGCTTGCTTCCTTCTGCAGGGCTTACAACCCCTTGGGATTCGAGTTGGTCCATTAGGCTAGCGGCACGGGCGTATCCAATTTTTAGCTTGCGTTGCAGAAAAGTGGTGGAGGCGTTGCCTGTACTGAGCACAATATCTAGTGCCTGGTCATATAAGGCATCTTGGGGCGCATCCGTAGAAGCTAGTGACCCACCGGAATCTTCAATGGAGATGGAGCCGATGGTATCAAAGGACTCAATGACATAATGAGGAGGGGCTTGATCGCAGATATATTTAACAACGCTGTGGATATCTTCATCCCGTATAAAGGCCCCTTGGGCTCTTACTAAATGGGAAGTACCTGGAGGAAGAAAAAGCATATCTCCATTTCCTAATAAGCTCTCAGCGCCTGTCTCATCCAGAATAATTTGACTATTGATGCGGCTAGCCACCTTAAAGGAAATTCGTGTAGGAAAATTAGCTTTTATTAATCCCGTAATCACTTCTCGAGAGGGACGTTGGGTGGCTAGGACAAGATGAATACCAATGGCTCGTGCCATCTGAGCAATACGAGCAATCGGTGTTTCAATGTCACTACTAGCAACCATCATTAAGTCAGCGAGCTCATCGATAATTCCTACAATATAAGGCATCTTTTCAGGAACTTCGATGTTTAAAGAATCTTCCAAGTCTTTATTGATGACACGGTTATTAAAGCTTTCAATGTTTCTTACACCGGTTTGTTTCAAGATTTCGTAGCGTTTTTCCATTTCTTTTACCATCCAGCGCAGCGCAGCGCAAGCACCATGGGGCTCGGTAATCACTGGCGCTAACATGTGAGGAAGACGAGTATAGGGGGTTAGCTCTACTTTCTTAGGATCCACCATGACAAGCTTAATCTCATCGGGTCTAGCATTTAGCACAATGGACATGACAATCGTATTAATACAAACAGATTTACCTGAACCGGTAGCGCCTGCGATAATGCAATGAGGCATCTTGGCAAGATCACTCATTACGTAGTCTCCATTAACAGCTTTACCAAGAAGGATAGGAATGTGAAACTTCTTTGTACCCTGTTGATAGGTGGTTAACATATCTTTAAAGCTGACTTCTTGAGGAGAGGGGTTAGGCACTTCGATGCCTACAGCAGCTTTGCCAGGAATGGGAGCAATGATCCTAATTGATCTGGCTTCCATATTAAGAGCAATATCATTCTCTAATGTTTTTATACGTTGAACTTTAACACCTATAGCGGGATGAACCTCGAACGAGGTGATGGTAGGTCCGCAATTAATTTGACCCACTTTAGCTTCAATGCCAAAGCTTAACAATGTTTCTTCTAATACTTCAGCCTGCTTTTTTAAGTCTTTCTTTAAAGAAGTTTGGTCAAATTTCTTTGGGTTGGTTAATAAATTAAAAGAGGGGAGATTATAAGCGGAAAAATCACCATTATGCACCCGTTGTGCCTTAAGGGCTGCTTCTCTTTTATCTAGTTGTTCATTTGCCAATTCTTTCTTTTTCACGGCAGGAGGAGGCGTTTGCAAAGGCTGCGCTGGTAATTGAAAAGAAAGTTGATCTTCATTTTTTTCTTTACGAGAAACAGAAGGACGTGTAGTCAAATTAATTTCTGGACGTATAGCTAACAATTCTGAGGAAGGAGGGCGATCCTGCGCTATAGAGGTATTATCTGAATGCGTGCCTGCCAAAAAGCCAGGAATACGTAATTTAACATAGCGCATGAAATCGCTATCTTTTTTAGCTTCAACTTCCACTTTTACTTCTTTTTTTTCTAATGGAGCTAAAGCACTCAAAGCATTTGAACTATTTTTGGATAGCTTAGCTTTAACTTTAGAAAAAAGGCGTAAGATATTTAAGATTAAATTTTGAGGCATAATCTTAAAAATAAAAAATAGGCTGGCTAGTAAAGTACTGGTGAACAGAACCATCACGCCTGAGACCCCTATAAACCGATAGAGATTAAAGATAGGTAAATCTTTATAGAGGTAAAATAAAGGAGCACCACCCAGATGATAACGCTGACGCTTTAACCATAAATTAGGATAAAAAAACTGACTGAGAGTATTGCCTAACAAAGGGTAAAGATCTTCGACGACGTTTAAAATCATGCTAAAGGAAAGGATTAACAAGAAAGTAAAAAAGAGTTTACTACCGATATGGCGGATAGGTTTATCTATAAGAAGCCTCCAACCTGCCCATGTGCAAAAGCCACATATAATGTAGCTTGATAGTCCAAAAATTCCATGAAAAACCATACCGATGCTATAGCCTAATAACCCCACCCAATGATGTGTGCGTTCATTGTAAGCAAAGCTTACCAAACTTAAAAATATTAAAAACGTAGAAGCAAGAGCAACGACTCCATAAATGCTGCTATGCATAGGCATTGGAGGGGCTTTTTCAGAAGCTGCCTTTGCTGCTTTCTTTTTAGCCATAAGATCCCTTATAAGTTTCTAAAAAATAGAGTTGTTACCATGCCTACCAACAGGCAATACCCTATAAAATACATAAATAGGCGTTTAGATGCTAGCTTTTGAAGATAATGCAAAGCAATTATTCCGAATAGGAAGGAAAAGAAAAAGCCTGCTAAATACTGTACCCAAGAGATAGCGGGTAAGCTATAGTTGTCTCTTTTTAAAATTAGCTGGCCTAATTCAACTATAATGCTAGCCATAAGTGTGGGGATAGCTAAAAGAAAGGAAAAAGTGATCGCATGTTCATAGTTCCAACCTAACAAGCGTGCTGCCGAAATAGTAGCTCCACTTCGGGAAATTCCCGGGAACACAGCCATCGCTTGAAAAAAACCAATCATTAAAGCCTCTTTCCAAGTATGCTTCGACATTTCTGTAACAGAAGAAGTTTTTTTACTCAAGCAAACTCCTAAATACATAAGAGCAGCCGTAAAAAGAAAAAAATAGCCTAAATACTCAATGTGATCAAAAAAAGCCTTAATGAACTGAAGAAAAAATACCAAAGGAAAAAGCGGCAGCAAGGCAATAAAAAGAAAGTATAACACTTTTTTTTCACTAGTTAAAAGTGTTTTAATCTTTTTGAAAAAGGCAATAAAGAGAGCTAATAACGTCCCCAAATGACATATAAGATCAAAAGTAATGAGATCTTTGAAATTATTCATACCTAGCAGGTATTGAGCCAAAATCAGGTGCCCAGAAGAGCTGACAGGTAAAAATTCGGTAATACCTTGAATGAATCCTAAGAAAATTGCTTCAATTGTTGACACAGCAGCTGTTTGACTTGTAAAAAAGGGCGATCGACGGGATTCGAACCCGCGACATTTGGAACCACAATCCAACGCTCTAACCAACTGAGCTACGATCGCCGCATAACAAACAAGTTATTTAACTTAAAATAGCTATTTAGGTCAACAGGTTTTTCCATATTTTTTAAGGAAAATGTTAAGATATAGCTAGTGATAGCACCAACTTTTAAGGTCTCTTCCTTTAGGGGTCCTAAAAAGAAAGCAGACATCGATCATAGCTCTAAGAAATTAAAAACTCTGCTTCTTTCATTTTTTTCTTTTAAAGGTTTAAAAGCACAATCTTACGTATCTTTATAGATTAACAGTTTGCCTATATCATCTAAAAATAATAGCATTAAATTATTCTTAATTTCTCTCTCTGTTTTTTATTTAAATTCTTTTAGAATTATTATATATATGTTATTTTATATTAATTAATAAACGATCGTGTATTTGTAAATAGGATTTAATTATAAAAAATAATAAAACTTATGAATATAGAAAGCATACATAGGCCTCGTTTTATATTTCCTGTCTTTAGAAAAATAGAAGAAGAGTTAGCTTATTCTTCAGGATATTCAGCCATATATAGGAAGATTGGCTTAAGAATCTTTAAAGAATTGAAAGAGCAAGATGTATGTCGATTAAGAGTTGTATGTAAAGAATGGAAACAACTCCTTCAAGAAGCTTCTTTATGGAAAAAACTTTATCCAAAAAGCTCTATTGCTAGGCCTGACGGTAAAAACCAGGAAATTAGGGCTAGCCATAAGAATGAAGTTTTTAATCCTTTTAAGCTTCTAGTTTCTCTATCCTCAGAAACTTTAGAAAGCCTGCTCTTCTCTGTGGATGGTTTAAATGATGAAAAAATACAGGGTATTTTTAATACTCAAAGCTATACTCAAATTTTTAAACAAACCAACATCGACAAGATCAAATTTTTGCAAAATTACCCAACTGACAAATTACAGGCCTACCTTCGAAAACTTAATAACTACCTAGGACAAATTACTCCTCCTATGGATTACACAAATGAGCGTTTATCCAAAGAGAGAATAAAAGAATTAGAAGAATTTTATACGCTAGCTTTAAAACTGGCTGTTTATGACAAAGACTGTATGCAGGAAATCTTTTGTATAGAAAAGCTGGGTGATATTTATGTGGAAAAAGGCACAGCAGAAGCACTTCTTCAAGCAGCAGGGCTTTATAATTACGTTTTATCTTGTTCTTCTTCTTTAGAAAGCTGTGAAATGACTAGAAAAAAGTTATCCCAAGCTGAAACTTTACTTATTAAGATCTGTAATAGTAAATCTTCAGATCTTGAGACGAGACAAACATATTTCATGAAAAACCGCAAATTATTGAAAGGTCTTAGAGATAATATAGAGAAGAAAATACAAGCTTTCTCTGGAGACCCTTCTGCTGAAGAGGTCAGAGAGCTCTATCGCGAGATTACTCGAAGCGTAAAGGAATTTTTTAGCAATCTGGTAAATCAATCGATAGAGGCTTTAGGAGCTAAGCCCTGCGAGTTTGCGATGATAGGGTTTGGTTCTTTAGCTAGAGAAGAGATGACGCCTTACTCCGATCTAGAATTTGGCATTCTTGTGCAAGAAAACACTCCTACAACTAGAAAATATTTTAAATCTCTTACGTTTCTCCTTCACCTACAAGTTATCAATCTAGGAGAAACTATCCTACCTGCTTTAAATATTTCCTGTTTAAAAGCGATAGGCTTTTTTGATGCTAAGACTCCTCGAGGTTTTTGCTTTGATGGTGAAGGAGTGGAAGGAAAGGGGTGTAAAACTCCTTTTGGAAACCGCCATACATTTGAGCTTATTAACACCCCAGAAAAGATGGCGCAATATATCGCTAAAAATGAGGAGGGTAGATGGTGGCATGATCAAGAGCCGCATCTTCCCATGGAACTTTTAACTTTCACTCACCTATTAGGCAATCCTGAACTAACCAGGCGTTATAGCCAAAAAGTTCAAGAAATATTAGAAACTCCCTACCAAGAGAACTTTACCCTTCGCCAGCATCTAGCTAAGCACCATTTAGTACAACAGGATATGAAAAATTTTGATCCTGGAGTAGACATGTTAGAAAAACAAGGGATGCTTTTTAAAGCTAAAAATGACTTTTATCGCTTTCCCCATTTGGCTATAGATCGACTGGCTCTTCTTCTAAACGTGGCTCCTTCAGATACTTTTGCTAGAATTGATCAGCTAAATCAGCAAGAAATTCTAACAGGCGAGGCAGCTAAAAAGTTAAAAGAATGGATGGGTATAGCACTGTTTATGCGTCTTAAAACCTATTCTTATTATCAAGCTCAAAAGGATAGTATGAATCCTCTAATCAAGCCGTTTGGTTTTGACGAGCCTGAAATCGTTCAAAAATGTTTGGCACTGGATCATAAAACCTTAGAAAAAATAAAAAAATTTATGGTATATTTATTCCTTTCTACAAGGTTATTCAAGAGTTTTTAGCTGGCAATGAGGAAGTTCTTAAATCTTCTGGTTTAGATAATAGTGCGCTTCACACACAGGGCCTTATAGCTTTAAGGCTTTTGCAGTATGAAGAAGCAAAAAAGTATTATGAATTAGCCATACAAGTCAGCCCAGGAGACGTGGAAGTGTGGAATACTCTCGCTACGATTTACTACGCTCAAGGAAATTTAGAGAAGGCGATTGAGATTAACACGAGGGCACTCAATACTGCTCTTAAACAGAATAAAAAAAATCTTTATCATATAGCAAGAAGTTACAATAACCTAGGAATGGTCTATCTTGACCAAGGGAATTTAGAAAAGGCTGCGGGATATGCTAATCAGGCCCTCACCATTGGCTATAGAATGGTGGAAGAAAATCATCCACTCATAGCTATTCGCTATAGCAATCTAGGCAATATCTTTGAATCTCAGGGAAATCTTAAATTAGCTATTAAATGTGTAAAGAAAGCGCTTGAGATTGATCTTAAGGTTTCCGGGATTGATCATCCTCACCTGGCAATTCGTTACAATAATTTGGCACGCATGTATAACGCCAATGGAAAATTAACTCAGGCGATTTATTGTGCCGAGCAGGCGCTCGCCCTTGATCTTAAGCTTTTTGGTGAAAATCATCCCAAAATGGCAATTCGCTACGATAATCTTGGGACGATCTGTAAGGCTCAGGGAGATTTGGAACAGGCGGCTGAATATATGAATCGAGCGCTTGCTATAGATCTTAAGTTCTTTGGCAAAATTCATCCTAGGATAGCCAGCCATTACAGCAATCTGGGTACGATCTATTTTAGCCAACGAAAGTTAGAAAAAGCCGTTGAATATGCCAGGCAAGCACTAGACGTTGATCTTAAGCTATATGGTAAAGATTATCATAAGGTAGCCATCCGTTTTAACAACCTGGCACAAATCTATCAATTACAAGGAAGGTTAAGAAAAGCGGCTAGATATACTAGGAAAGCACTCAATATTAGTCTTAACTGCTTTGGTAAAAAACACTTTCAGCTAGCAACTTTCTATAAAAATCTGGGGATTATCTATCTATGTCAAAGCAAATTAGAACTGGCGGCCGATTGTATGAAGCAAGCGCTTCAAATTAACTTAGAGCTTTATGGACAAAATCATCCCTATGTACAAGAAGTTTACGAACATTTGCAAAAGATTTATCAAGCACAAGGGGATTTAAAGCAGGCAGCTAAATACGCCAAAAAAATGCTTAAATTTCACATCAAAAGTTCTGATAAAGCTCATGACTATGCTCCGCAAGCAATATGTTATAATAACCTTGCATCAATCTACCATAGTCAAGGCAAGCTAGAAAAGGCGATTGCTTGTAAAAAGCAATCTCTTAAAAATAATCTTAAGCTCCGCGGCAAAAAGCATTTACTGAGTGCTGTAGAGTATGAAAACTTAGGACAGCTCTATCAAATGCAAGGAAATTTGGAGCAGGCGGTTAAGTATGTCAACAAAGCGCTTAAAATCAACCAGCACCTATTGGAGAAAAACCATCCCAATATCGCTAGACTTTATAATAAATTTACCTCTATTTTAAAAACGATAGACGAGCCCACTAAATATGCTATGAAAGCACTAGAAAGCCCTCTTAAAGTCTATGGCAACCATTCCTTAATAATAAAAGTATTTTATCATAATTTGAGAGAATTTATCTCAAATTTTCACTAGTTTTAGTAGTATAAATAATTTTTTTTAATCAACTTCTTATATAATTAATCATAAAAGAATAATCCTTAAATTTTTCTCTTCTGTGGTTTGGTTTAAACATCCTTTTTTTGAAGGAAGAATCATTATCTTTTTTAATGCAGTGTAAGCTTTGTAGAGGTGGATGAGTCTATAAATGAATATCTATCTAGGGTCTTGTAGACTTTCAAACAAGATTAAATTTTGCGAATGTCATTAGGCGAAAAGAAAGAGAAAGGTGTGTCTTAAAAGAATGCTGAGTTTTCACCCCTATAATTATCGGTTTGGCCTAAAAAGCAAGGTAGGATAATCATTAGATTGCGATTGGCTAATCCGTCCTAAAAGATATTTTAAGCTTTAGCTTTTTAAAAAATGGCATTTTTTTTGAGAACATATGGAGAGAGCCGTAGTGGCACACAAGCTATTATATTCTCTTGTCTTAAAACATTTTTAGGTATCCTTCTATTTTTTTTGCCTATACCGTGATGAAGTTATTTTTGTGACAGTCAAGTCTAGCCTTATCCTCCTATCAGCATAGGCAACAAGGTTGTCAATAATTTATCTAAATGCAGCTACCCATGCGAGCCCATCCGCTAGATGAAATCTTTAATGATCCATGTGCAGTATGATTTAGATAAAATAGGAGAGGATTCACAATTTTCTTTCCTAGCAAATAAAGAATAAAATGTTGAATGTTTATGAAATAGGCTGTTGATGTATAAATTTTTTCCTGCCGGGTATAAGTGAAATAAAACCGAGCAAATGGCCAGGAAAGCTATTTTACTTAAAAAATGAATGGGTAGTTGAAACAATCAATAAATTGATGGTATAGAAAATTTAGCCAAATCCCAATTAGAGGGAGAAAATAGCAAAAGGATGAAAAGCTTTCCCTGCATCTAGCTTGCTAGGGTTTTAGATAGATCAATTAAAAGGTCCGCATATAGATAATAAATAAGCTTACACATTGTATTAGAAGGAAAATTGAATGCTAAAAATAAATGGCAAGCAGGTAAGCTTATGGGTGCAGTAAATCTAGATCTTAATTTCCCTTCGACATCCACATGCAAGGAGAGCCAAAAAAATTTTATCTCTCCTTCCTTAAACAGGATCGAATACGCAAAGATTGGATTAAAAACCTTTGCAGAATTAAAATTGCAAGATTGGTGTCTAGCAAGTCTTACTTGTAAGCAGTGGAAGCAGCTTACTCAAGAGCCTAGCACACAGAAAGAGCTTTATTTCCAAGCGATAAAGGGAGAGGGCATTGAAGAGCAATCTTCTATCAGCCTTCTTGAGAATGAGGTTTCCGATCATCCCCAGGCTAACATCTTAGCTTTTCGCCCTACAGCAATTAATATAAATATTTCCCTTCCTTTTGCCCCTCTCATCTATATCAAAGAAAAATGCTTAAAAAAAGAGGGTTTTTTATCGAAAGATAAAATAGAAGAAGCTGAAAATGCTTACGCGCTAACATTAAAAGGTGCTGCTCAAGAAAAGGATTCTATCCAGCAAAGCTTTTACGCAGAAAAATTAGGGGATGTCTATTTGGCTAAAAAAATTCCCGAAACGCTTCTTCAAGCCGCAGGGCTTTACAATTATGCTATGCATCTTTCTTCCCCCGAGAGGCTGGAGCTTCTTAAAGAAAAGCTTGCTAAAATTCAAAACCTACTTAGCCAGTTGTATGAGGAAAAAACTTTAGACTATAATTTACTAAGAAATCAATTTGAAGCCAACCGGCAAAAATTAAAGAATTTAAGAAGTAAAATAGAGAAACAAATCCAATCTTTACCTGAAAACCCGGCTCCTCAGGTGGTCAGAGAGCTGTATGGTGAGATCTCTCAACAGGTAAAAGCTTTCTTCAAGATTCTTGTAAAGCAGAGCATTGACACCTTAGGAGCTGAGCCTTGTGAGTATGCCATGATAGGATTTGGCTCCTTAGCTAGAGAAGAAATGACTCTTTATTCCGATTTAGAGTTTGGTATTCTTATAAAAGATGATACCTTAACAAATAGGGATTATTTTAAGCGTCTAACAACTTTAATTCACTTGAAGGTGATTAATTTAGGGGAAACTATCCTGCCTGCTTTAGATATTCCTTGCTTAAAAGCTATAGATTTTTTTGATAGCATAACTCCAAGAGGTTTTGCCTTTGATGGGGCAGGAGTAGCAGGAAAAGGCTGCAAAACCCCTTATGGCAATCGTCAAACATTTGAGCTTATTCAGACTCCTGAAAAGATGGCGCAATATATAGCTAAAGATGAAGAAGGCCATTGGTGGCATCAGCAAGAACCTCATCTTCCCCTGGAGCTTGTGACCTACACTCATCTGTTAGGTGCTTTTAAATTAACGGAACAATATAAACAAGAATTACAAGAAAACCTGGAGACTTGTTATCAAAAAAGCCTTACTCTTCGTCAATACTTAGCTAAGCATCATCTGGTTGAAGAGGACATGATGATTTTCGAACCACGAATAGGAGAACTAGAGTGTCAGGGCATGCTTTTCAACACCAAACATGACCTTTATCGTTTCCTTCATCTAGCTTTAGATAGGCTAGCGCTTTTTAATAGAGTGGCAGCCGTGGATACGTATAGCAGGATCGATCAATTAAGCAAGCGAGGGGTCTTGAATCAGGGAGCTGCTGAAAAGTTAAAAGAGTGGATGCTTACAGCGTTACTAATGCGCCTTAAAACCTATTCCTATTATCAAGCCCAACAGGAAATGATGAATCCTCTCATTAAGGTTTTTGATATTGACGAATCTACCCTTGTTCAAAAGCAGCTTGGCTTAGATGGGGAAACATTAGCAAAGATAAAGAAAATCTATCATGTTTTTATTCCCTTCTATCAGGCTATGAAAGAGTTTTTATTAGGGGGGGAGGATAGATTAAAATTTTCAATTGTAGATGAAAGCTCTCCTCAAATGCAGGGAGATATAGCTCTAAGGTTTTTCCAACATGAGGAAGCTAAAAATTGGTATAGCTTAGCAAGAAAAGAAACTTCAGAAAATTCTGATCTATTAAATACTTTGGGAATAATTGATGAAATCCAAGGAAATTTAGAGCAGGCGATTGAGCATATCTATCAAGCACTTGAAATAGACCTCAAGCTTGAGGGGAAAGATAGCCTGCTAGTGGCAAGAGATTATAATAATTTAGGAGTTTTCTATCAAAACCAGGGAAAATTTGGAAAAGCAGCTAACTATGTAAAGCTAGCCCTTAAAATTACTATTAAGCTATATGGCAAAAATAACATAAAGGTAGCAAATTGTTATAATAATTTAGGATGCATCTATCTAGAAGAAGGTAACTTGGAAAAGGCAGCTAAGTATGCCAAGCAAGCGCTCGAGATAGGCTTCAGGCTTTACGGAAAAAGTCATTCTAGCCTAGCTATATACTTTAGCAACCTGGGGCGGATCTACCAAGAGCAGGGAGATTTAGCAAAAGGAGTAAAGCTCATCAAGCTTGCGTTTGATATAGACCTCAAGCTGTATGGAGAGCATCACCCTAATATGAGCAAGAATTATAATATTATAGGACTGATGTATCATGCACAGAAGGATTGTGAGCAGGCAGCTAAGTACTTGAAGCAAGCTTTAAAAACCGATCTCAAATTATTAGGAAAAAATCATATAAAAATAGCTACTCGTTATAATAACTTAGGAAGTATTTATCAAAGCCAAGGTCATTTAAAAGAGGCTTTTAAATTGATCCGCAAAGCCCTTAAAATAAATATTAAATTATTCGGAGAGACCCACCCTAATGTAGCCACAAGTTACAATCATCTTGGAACGATCTTTCAAAAACAAGGAGATTTTGAGCAGGCCATAGAGAATGCCAAAAAAGCATTGAAAATCCGTATCGAGCTTTTTGGCAATTATCATCCCAGCGTAGCAAGAGTTCACCATAATCTTGGAACGATTTATCAAGAAAAAGGCAATGTTAAGCAAGCTGCTAAGTCATTCACTCAAGCACTAGGTGTCTTCCTTAAAGTATATGGTGCAAATCATTTAAAGGCAGCAAAGCCCTGCCATCATTTAGGGCAAATTTATCAATCTCATGGAGAATTCGGAAAAGCAGCTAAGTATATCCATCAGGAACTTCAGATTAATATTCAGCAGTACGGTGAATACCATCCCCATGTAGCTGCAGATTATAAAAATTTAGGGCTTATCTATCGAAAGCAAGGAAAATTGAGGCACGCCGGTAAATATATCAAGAAAGCACTTAAAATTAATATTAAACTTTTTAGTGAAAACCACCCTCTCGTAATAAGAGATTGTGAGGACCTGGGAATGGTTTATCAAGAGCAAGGGAAGCTAGGAAAAGCGCTTAATTATACTAAGCAAGCTCTTCGAAGTGGCATTGTTATATATGGCATTCATCATCCTGAGGTAGCAACCATTAACGGTAACCTACAAAAACTCAAGTCACTTTTTCCAACGTCTGAGGTGAAAACAACCACACTTCTTAAGAGGCAGGATAAGTCAACAGGAAGGAAAGCGTTGAGTTGACTTGGAGAATAAGAATATGACTTTGTGTAAAAGGTGCTGCTATGATAATAACTTAACGAGAAAGAAAATCAGCTATCCATGCTCTTTTGAGTTGGAGCTAACGACGAGCTTTTAAAATTACTAAGCTATCAAATGCTTGCCTTGTGTTTAGTCCGATTTAAAAGAGAGAGTGTATTTGAATTTGATTAATCATGTCCGAATGATTAGGGCTGCGAGAGAGCTAGCTAGCTTAGAAAAAGAAAGGGCTGGTGCTAAAGCTGCTTTTCAGCCTAGCAGGCTAAAAAGTTGTTTCAAGAAACTATAAATAATGCTAAATACCTATTTAACTTTTCATTAAAAATTAAGTAAAAAAGTAACAGTTCAGATACCCCCTTTTTATTCAGGAGTGTTTGAATAAAATAGAAGTTAGGTAATGGCTTCTTGCAAGTTGGCCTGTCGATCTATGGCTAATAGACGAGGGCTGCCTCGGATGGCATCTGCCAATGCATCCCAGACATTCCAGCCTTGTTTGCGTGCCGTAGAAATGTAGCTGCGGATGCGGCAAAAAATTTGCCCTCCTGTAGGTTTACGAAAACAACCGGATATCTTTTGCTTTAGCTTAACCATACGTATATCTTGTTCGCCTTGATTGTTGGTAAAGGGCACGGCAAAGTCATACATGAAACGCAGCACACTTTCTCGTTTTTCTTTTAGACGGTCTAGGAGATTTTTACCCTCCCGTTGCTTTTGCTTACCTCTTCTACCTTTAGGCAAAGGAGGTAAGCTTAAATGATAGGTAAGCCCATCAGTAATCCTCTGTGTATAGGCCTGCTCGATATGCTGTAAAACCTTTAAAGGCAGGGCCCCTTGTTCTACATGTTTTTCTACTTCTTGCTTGGCAAAAATCAGGAGCTCCTTCATCTGTTTGGCCCACTCTTCCTGCTTTTCTTCATGCATAAACGTCAATTCTCGCCAGTGATGGGCGTTGCATAATCCATGCCGCATTTGTTTATAAGAAAAGTAAGGAAACCAATGGTCATGGATGGCTATCCCTTTAAATTGAGGTAAAATGTTTGCCTCATCCATGGCTTGCTGCCCGCGCTTAGCATGTAGGGTGTATAAAGTAGCCCTTGGTGAAGAGGCTACATGCACCCATGATAGTTTTTTTTCACAGCGGATGCCTGTCTCATCAAAGTGTAAAACGCGTGTAG
>NZ_JRXI01000062.1:0-3276 GCF_000813645.1 Neochlamydia sp. TUME1
GCCCTTTCGTTGAGGTGAATAGGCATTGGTTGGGGGGTATCTGAACTGTTACGTAAAAAAGATGATTTCTATGAATTTAGAGAGCTTAAATACCCACCCTCTTATATTTCCTGCCTTTAACAATTCTATTTCTCCTCTAGGGGCTACGTCAGTATATGCAGAAATTGCTTTAAAAATATTTAAAAAATTAAAACTACGAGATTTGTGCCAAGCCAAGCTCGTATGTAAAGAATGGAAGCAGCTAATTAAAAGCAGCTTTTTAGATGAGGAAGAAGCTTATACGCAAGCTTTAAAACGTGCTATTCAAAAGGAAGATGTTATTAAAGAAGCTTTTTGTATAGAAAAACTAGCTGATCTGTATGTAAGAAAAGCCACTTCTGAAACACTCCTGCAAGCCGCTGGGCTTTATAATTATGCTCTACATAATGCCTCTTTAGGCCAGCAAGCAATTATTAAAGAAAAGCTATCAAAAGTCGAAGTTTTGCTTAGTAAGGCTTGCACAGGAGAACCTGTAGATATTCCTAAAATCAAAAAGCAATTTGGGAATAATCGCGAAGGATTAAAAAAATTTAGGGAGAAAATAGAAGAGAAAATCCAAGCTCTCGGCTCCGATCCTTCCCCTGAAGAAGTTCGAGAGCTATTTGGTGAGCTCGCTCAACAGATAAAAGCTTTTTTTGAAATTATTGTAGAGCAGAGTGTAGACACTTTAGGAGCTGAGCCTTGCGAGTATGCCATGATAGGTTTTGGCTCATTAGCTAGAGAAGAGGTGACACCTTATTCCGATTTAGAGTTTGGCATTCTTATAAAAGAAGATAATCCAATAAATCGAGAATATTTCAAACGTCTGACCTCTTTAATTCACTTGAAGGTTCTTAATTTGGGAGAAACTATCCTACCAGCTTTAAATATTCCTTGCTTAAAAGCTATAGATTTTTTCGATGGGATTACTCCGCGGGGTTTTGCTTTTGATGGGGCAGGAGTAGAAGGAAAGGGCTGTAAAACTCCTTTCGGCAATGGTAAGACGTTTGAGCTTATTCAAACACCGGAAAAGATGGCTCAATACATTAGCAAAAATGAAAAAGACCAATGGTGGCATGAAAAAGAGCCCCATCTTCCCATGGAGCTTCTGAATTTTACTCATTTGTTAGGCAACAATGAATTAACTGAGCAATACAGACAAAAAGTTCAAGAAAAGCTCACTATCCCTTATCGGGAAGATATTAATCTTCGACAGCATTTAGCAAAATATCATTTAGTTCAAGAAGATATGAAAGCTTTTAATCCTGAAATGGGTAGTTTAGAAAGGCAGGGCATGCTTTTTAAAGTTAAAAATGATTTTTATCGCTTTCCACATCTAACATTGGATAGGTTAGCTCTTCTTAAAAAAATAGTAGCTTCGGATACATTTGGTAGAATTGATCAGCTAAATAAATTAGGAGTTATAACGGAGGGCGCCGCTGAAAGGCTAAAAGACTGGGTGAGTATAGCGCTATTAATGCGCCTTAAAACCTACTCCCATTATCAAGCGCAACAAGAGATGATGAACCCTCTAATTAAGCCTTTTGGATTTGATGAGCCTGAGCTCATCAAAAAGCAGTTTGCTTTAGACCAGGAGGCATTAGAAAAGATAAAAAAGATTTATCGCATCTTTATTCCCTTTTATCAAGTTATACAAGAATTCTTAGCCGGTCATGAAGACAGACTTAAGTCTTCTAATTTAGAAGATAACTCACCTGAGACGCAGGGAGATATAGCCCGCAGGCTTTTCCAGCATAAAAAAGCAGAAGAATGGTATCTTCTAGCAGAAAAAGATAACCCAACTAATGCTAGGGTTTTGGATGCCCTTGGGATCATTTATCTCGAGCAAGGTAAGTTGGATAAGGCAGTAGAGTATAGTAATAAGGCGATTAGCATCTATCTCAAGCTCTTTGGTGAAAACCATCCTAAGGTTGCAACCACCTGCAACAACCTAGGAGCAATTTATCAACATCAAGGCAATTTAAAACAAGCAGCTGAGTATGCTAAGAAAGCGCTCGCTATCGATCTAAAGTTTTTTGGTGAAAGTTATCCTACTTTGGCAATCCGTTATACCAACCTTGGGCAAATTTATCAAAATCAAGGCGATTTAGAACAAGCAGCTGAGTATACTAAGAAAGCGCTCGCTATTGATCTAAAGCTTTTTGGTGAAAATCATGAAACGACAGCAAGAGATTATAACAACTTGGGAGGCATCAACCAAAATCAAGGCAATTTAAAACAAGCAGCTAAGTATGTCAAGAAAGCGCTCGCTATCGATCTAAAGCTTTTTGGTGAAAATCATCTAGTTGTGGCAAATGATTATAACAACCTGGGGCAAATTTATCAAAATCAAGGCGATTTAGAGCAGGCGGCTGAGTATGCTAAGAAAGCGCTCGCTATCGATCTAAAGCTTTTTGGTGAAAATCATCCAGCTGTGGCAAGGGATTATAGCAACTTGGGAACAATTTATCTAAGTGATATAGATCTAAAACAGGCATTTAAGTATGTCAAGAAAGCGCTCGCTATCGATCTAGAGCTTTTTGGTGAAAATCATTCCGGTGTGGCAACAAATTATAACAACTTGGGAATGATTTACAAAAAACAAGGCGATTTAGAGCTGGCGGCTGAATATGTTAAGAAAGCGCTTGATATCGATCTAGAGCTTTTTGGTGAAAATCATCTCAATGTGGCAAGGGATTATAACAACTTGGGAACAATTTATCTAAGTGATATAGATCTAAAACAGGCATTTAAGTATGCAAAGAAAGCCCTCGCGGTTAATCTTAAGCTTTTTGGTGAAAATCATTACGAAGTTGCAATAAATTACAACACTTTAGGAGCAATCTATCAACAAAAAAGAGATATAGGATCGGCGATTAAATATACGCGAGAAGCACTTAGAATAACCATGAAGTTGTATGGCATCCATCATCCAACTGTAAAATTAATAAATGCCAATCTGCAACAATTGCGATTAATCTTTTAAGAGATTCTGTGAAAAGAGATTCTTCAAAGATTTACGGGGTAAAAAAATATTTAATATTGAAAATAGCTAAATAGTACTACTTCGTTAGGTTTAAGAGGTATCAAAAAATAGCCTTTTAGATGAGTCATGAATAGCTTGGCAAAAAGGGCAAATAGTAATGTAAAATAAGCTGTTAATTAATCTTCTTACTTGAGGCAGAGTCATTGAGATTTTTTTTATCTTTTGCCTGGCATTTCAGTAAGGTTAAGAAGCTATAAGCCATAAAACATACC
>NZ_JRXI01000063.1:0-2488 GCF_000813645.1 Neochlamydia sp. TUME1
TTTTATCATGGCTAACTTGACCATCTAAAAGATTGGATAGCTCTGTAGCTGTGGCTTGTTGGTTTTGGCTGATAAGATAATCTGTATAAATATCAAGAAGATCAAGTTTCATTTTTTTTCTCCTCTTTTTAAAGAAAAAAATATACTCTTAGAATAATTTTTCAACTCATCTGTGCGTAAGGTGAGCTCATAAATTTAATTTCCAAAGAAGTCGATTATAAAAAATGATAGGTAGCTTTTACTAAACAAGGCAAGAACGAAGCGTTTAAAAAATAAATTCCTGGCTAGTAATCTTTTGTTGCTTGCTCAAATAATTTCGTCCATAAATTCCTGCTAGAAAATATATTCCTAGCCATAAAATAGCTATTTCCTGATTTACTAAAAGGTTTATATTATAATCCAGGCTTTTGGGCATACCATAGGCGTAATCTAAGACAAAGTTAGTAAAAGATTCATTAAAGTGATGAATGATCTGGGCTAAGCTAGAGCTTAAAATTCCTACCATTAAACCAGCTAATAAAAACATGAGGGCAAGACTTACCATCCAAGGAAAAAAGAAATTGTAGATTATACTCCATAAGGGAAACTTTTGAAAATAATAGAGGGTTAGAGGAAGGGCTGCTAAAGTAACCGCTATGGATAGTGCTAATGCTTGGCGGAAGAGAGTGAGAATGATAAAGCCGTGCTGGTTGGCAAGATTCATGGCCATTAATTGATTAAAGGTTTTCTTAGCAAAAATCTTTTGGAGTAAATAGTCGAAGGAAAAATAAGAGATTAGGATGGCTGCTGTCACGGCAAAGCTAAATTGGAAGCCTATATGAAGCGCTAATTCCGGATCAAAAATAAGAACGATTAACAATCCTATTCCCAAAGAATTGAGGCCAGAAGGAGGTTTCTCTAGTAGGGTAGCACCAAAGCCTAGCATGCAGCTGACCCATGCTCGAATTATAGAGGGAGAAGGCCCTAGAAAAGCAAAGTAGAGAGTCATAAAAAGCATAAGAAGACTTACACTCGTTTTTTGTCCTACTACCCAAGATAAAATAAAACCCAGCATGCCTGCTACGATGGCGAAATGAAAGCCCGAAATAGCCATGATATGTTGCAAGCCGAAACGTGAAAATTCAAAAGCCATGAGACGATTTTCAAATTCGCCCGTTGTGATGCCTGAAAGAAAGCTGCTACTAGGGCTATTAGGGTTTTTAGAAATTTTTTGAGAAATATATTTATTAACGGCTTTTTTGGCATTAAAGCGCCATTCCGCTAGACCCCAACTATTTGTTATAGGATGCCAGGGGTGGTATTTATCTGGCTTGAAAATAAATTTACCATTTTTAGACTGTTTAAGCCTACCTTGTAAAAGGTAGGTTTTATTAGCTAAAGGACGATTAAGCGAGGCATGATCTAATAAAGAAATGATTACAGAAATGTTAGGATAAATATTTAAAGATTCATGCCCGGTAAAAGAAAGCAGCCTACCTTGATAGCTCCAGCTTTTACCCATGAAGGTATTCTTTCGGGATAAAGAAGAGATATGAATAAGAGCAGTACCTGTAACTCCTTGTCCAGGTAGATGAGGAGGTTGGAAGGCTAAGGAAGAATACAAAGCAGCACTTAAAAAAGAAGGAAGTTAAGAACAGCAGCTTTGTATTCCTGCTGAAAGGCAAAAGAGAGCAAAAGGATGGTTAGAAGCAGGCTATTTATAAAGAGGCTAGAAGATGAAATCCCTAAGCCGCTATAGACTCCTAATAAAAATGAAAGGCCATAGAAAAGAGCGGGATAACTCTTACAAAATAAATATAAAGGGCTAAGGAGATTAAATTTGAACTTCGTATAATCTCTTGTTTGGGTTGTTAAGGGAGCAAGTTAAACCTCGATCTTTTAACTTATTTATTTTGCGAGACTGAAGGCTTTGAAGAGATTGAAGAAAGCTTAAATTCTTAGATAGCGTTTTAGTTCCTTTTAATTTAGTGCGTTCTTTAGGTTGGCTAGCTTTAATTGGGTCAGGGAAAGCCGCAGGGATTTTTTTGCGTACTCGAAGAGCATCCATCAAGGTATGGATACCCGCTAAAAAGGCATAGTTAATTAAAGCGTAGTGGTTGCTAAAAGTGATAATTAAATAATTATAAGAAATTGAATTATTATCTTTTAATAAGACATATTTATGAAGCTTATTAATGGCTAGCACTTCGCCGATGGGGTAAAAAGCTGTCCTATCTAAGGTAGAAAGTAGGTATTGAAAATTTTCTGGTAGAGCTTCACTGAAAATTTTATCATTTTTAAGAATATAACATAAGGGGGCTGCCCCTCCAGGGATATGCTCAATAAGAATAAGCTCAGCAAAAGTATGCTGGGACATATCTCCCGATTGCAAATCTTTAAATTCGACATTTAATCTTTCTAGCCTTACTCTGTTTACCTCCACGCTCGGCCATCCTTTGTTTTCTAAGTACTTGAAAATCAGGAAATAAAAATAAGCTCAAAAAATTAA
>NZ_JRXI01000064.1:0-27368 GCF_000813645.1 Neochlamydia sp. TUME1
GTTTTTTAACATAATTAATGCAAACCCTTCTTAATTAAATTTAAAGAAATTCAAAAATTTGGTAAAAGTATGAGTGGAAAGTTTTTAAGGAAAAAAATAAAAAATTTGCTAGCGCTTTTCTAATTATTGAGCTCCAAGCTGCCAGCCTATTAAAGAGAATAAAAATTTAGAAAGTCATTTAAATGTAGCTTTTAGCCCTTAATACCTCTCAATTTTAAGGAATAAGTCGATGAATCTGTCTGTTAAAGATTACCATCCTCAGTTATCTGTTCCTAGTGTCCAAGAGAGTTTTCCTCAAGCGTTCTTTTTAGAAAAAAATTTAAGTTTTTTCTGGAAAATATTAGGAGCTAGCCTACTTAAATTTTCAAAGTTCTGCTATGAATTATCCTATTATTTGCTTACCGGTCATCTTAAGTGGTTGTGAATTTTTTAGAGCATTTAATTTGCTAATAGCTTTTAAAAAATTGTGGGGATTTTTTTGAAGGGTGGCTACCATTAAAATCTTTATCATGCAAAAACAGTTTGAGAACGAATGGGAAGGATAAATGCCAGAGCGTTACATAGCTTTTCGCCTGCTTTTGTAGGAGATGAGGATAAACTTTTGTTGCTGAAAGAAAAAATTTAGTATTAACCGGATAACTTTATTATCATTTATGATTCTGTTGAAATACTGCTTTTTCGATTTTTTGTGGAATATCTACCAGGTGGCTAACAGTAGGTTAGTGATGGGAAATCTTTATCCTTCTATTCAATTGAAAAAGATAAAAAAGCTATTAAATTTTAAAGATTTTTCCTCCTTTAATTTGGCTATTACACCTTTTGTAGAGGATTTAACATTTTATCATGGAAGAGTAAGCTAGCAAATATGATTTACAAGGTAGAGGAACTTTTCCAAAAACATGGCCATGATTTAGGCCTGGTGCTTGTAGCAGGCCATAAAGGACTCAAGCGTTCTATCAAAGTACCTGAGTCTCATCGTCCGGGACTTAGCTTATGTGGTTTTATGAAAAATCATGCTTATAAGCGTATTCTTGTATTTGGGCGAGTCGAAATGGAATATTTGAGAGACTTAGATCCCGAAATACGTGTCAATCGCTTAAAAGAGATTCTTACTACTGCTACTCCTGCTGTTATTGTGGCGAGAAGATTATTGCCCTTAAAAGAACTAGTCTCGTTATGTCAAAATAAAGGGATTTCTCTTTTTAGATCTAGCATGAGTACGATGAGCTTGCTGAGTAAGCTTACTCTCTTATTAAGTGAAGAGTTTTCTCCTAGTATGACCTGCCATGGCACATTGGTAGAAGTTTTTGGGGTAGGGGTGTTGATTAAAGGAGATTCATCGGTAGGGAAGAGTGAAGCGGCTTTAGGCCTTATTGAAAGGGGCCATCGCCTTATATCGGACGATGTAGTCAAAGTTAAAAAAAGAGAAGACTCTTATGTGGAAGGATTTGGAGCTGAATTGACTCGGCATCATATGGAAATTCGAGGAATAGGTATTATTAATGTTGCTCACTTATATGGGGCCGTATGTGTAAGAGATAACAAAAGTATAGATATTGTGGTTAAGCTGGAAGCTTGGGATGATCAACATTTTTATGATCGAGTAGGTTTGGTGGAAAATTACTGTGATCTGTTAGGATTAAATATTCCCTATCATGTGCTGCCTGTGAAACCAGGTCGCGATGTAGTATTATTATTAGAGACCATCGCTCTTAATCATCGCCTAAAAGCAATGGGATATAATTCTGCAAAAGAGTTTAATAATAAGTTGTTAGATATGATTTCTTCTAAAAATCAAACAAGGAAAAGGATCCGTGAAGCTGTCGAGTCAAGTGCAAGTTAAAAATAAAATGGGCCTTCATACCCGCCCTGCAACAGTTATTGTGAAACTGTTGCAAAACAGTAAAAGTGATGTAACCTTTAAACATAAAAAAGAGGAAATCAACGCTAAAAGCATTCTTAGTATTCTCATGTTGGCTGCAAGGAGAAATTCTAAAATCACGATTGAAGTGGTGGGTGAAGATGCTAAAGAAACTTTAGAAAGGCTTGTCCAAGCATTTGAAAATCAATTTGAGGAGTAAAATTGCCACACTCTAATCTAGAAGAAATTCGGTTAACCGGCAATGTCATTTCCAGTGGAATCGCGATTGGAAAGCCTTTTTTTCTAAAAACTTTGCAAAAAAGTTTTCCCGATGAAAATATTCCAGCTTATAAAGTTGAGGCTGAAATCGAACGCTTCCAAGCGGCTGTCCAATCAGTCATTAATGATTTACAGGCAATTAAAAATCAGCTTGAACTCGATGGTATGGATGAGGGGGCTGCCATTTTAGAAGCGCAGTTACAGCTATTGTCTGACCCTTTATTAATTACAGAAGTTAGCAAACAAATCCATTCTAAACGCAAAATTCCTGAATATATTTTGCATCAATTGATTCAAGAGTATCAGAAAAGATTTGATACCTTAGAGGATATGTTTTTTCGAGAGAGATTTAAAGACGTACAGGATATCTCCCGCCGTATAATGACCTATCTTCATAAGGAAACAAAAAATGCTTTTGATGACCTTTTACCAGACTCGATACTTTTTGTAAAAGATTTAAGTCCCGCGGAGACTGCAGAAGCAAGCCAGAAGTGTGTAAGGGCTATTGTATCCGAAAGAGGAAGTGCTACCGCACACGCTGCTATCCTTGCACGGGCTAAAGAAATTCCTTATATGACCAACATAGCATTTGACGAAGTGTCGAGCTGCTCGGATTATTTAGTGATTGTCGACGGAAGGAATGGGGAGCTAATTTTTAATCCTTCTTCCGAGACCTTAGCCCAATATGAAAGGTTAAGTGAGGAGTTAAATGCTAGACGTCTTCGCTTAAGGCAGACAGACTCTCATGATATAGAAACTTATGACGGCTATAAAATGAGACTTCTAGCTAACATAGAAACTAGCAGCGAAGTCAAGAAAATCCATGAATATGGTGGCGAGGGGGTGGGATTATACCGCTCTGAAAATATTTTAGTGGGTCGGGAACGCTTACCTACAGAGGATGAGCAATTCGAAATTTATCGAGAACTTGTGGAAAATATGCAGGGTCTGCCTGTTACTATTCGAACTTTTGATGTGGGACGTGATAAAGCAGGCATAGAAGCTTCCCCAGGTCAAACAGGAAATGCTTTCCTTGGATTTAGAGCTGTAGGAAGTTTAGAACGAGAGAAAGATATTTTTATGACCCAGCTGCGTGCTATCCTACGTGCCAGTGCATTTGGTGAAGTTAATATTCTTTTTCCTATGGTCTCTTCTTTACCCGAGTTAATTGAAGCTAAACGCATGACCCAAGAGGCTGCTAGGCAAGTAAAAGTTAATTCTTTAGTGAACTTAGGATGCATGATTGAAGTGCCCTCAGCAGCTATTATTTCTGATCTTCTTGCTCGTGAGTCAGATTTTCTTTCTATAGGAACTAACGATCTTATCCAGTATACTTTAGCCGTCGATCGATGTGACAATACCATGAGTCATTTATATCAGCCTATGCATCCGTGTGTCTTAAGGTTAATACGGCATGTAGTCATTGAAGCTAATAGGCATAATGTGCCTGTCAGCATTTGCGGTGAGATGGCTGCTAATCCTAAATATATTCCTTTGTTGATGGGATTAGGAATTCAGGAAGTGTCTGTAGCTGCTCGCTATATACCTTTAATCAAGCAGGCAATTCGCTGTTCAAGCATTATCTCATGCTGCAAGTTAGCTGAAAAAGCACTATCTTTAGCAAGTACTTCTGAAATACAAGCCCTGTTGGATGAAACTTTTTATGCACATTTCGCTCGTGCTTCTTTAGAGGAGTTGATATGAGAAGCATGGGAATTTATCTGCTTTCAAGAAAAACGGCAAAAAAATATTACTCGTTAGTTTATATGCATATGCCTTAACGCTATGTCTCTATTTTCAAAGGAAAACATCTCTTTAGCATTCCCCTTTTTTCTAAAGTTGTAGCCCTTACATCTATATGATTGCTTAAGAAGTTGCTAAGAAGCACAGGATAAAAAAAATAACAGACTATAAAGATGGCAAAAGCTATCTAGAAAAGTAGAAATCTATCTATCCTATAGCTTGCCTATCTAGATTTTTTTATTTTATTTTTCTTGCCCTTTTCCTTTCCCACCTGCCATGCAAGTAAGAAAGAGACTTATAAAATTCCTAAAATGAATTTTTTGATTTTTATAAGCATCGATGGTTTTAGAAGCCAAATCCACCTAAATTAGGCATACCAGGTAGGCTAGGTAATTTGGGGTTCTGCTCTTTAAGCTTAGTAAAAGCATCTTTATAAGCTGCTTTAATAAGATCTTCAAGCCCTTCAATATCTTCAGGATCTACACATTCAGGCTTAATTTTAATCTGCTTTAGTTCGTGCTCGCCCGATAAAGTAATCGATACAAGACCGTTACCGGCACTTCCTACCACTTCAGTGGCTTGTAATTGAGTCTGCAATTTGGAGAATTGATCCTGTAGCATTTTAGCTTGTTTCTTTTGCTTTGAAAATCCTGAGCCCATATATTTCCTTAACTTAATTTTTTTTGAATGGTTCCTTCTAACTCTATGGCTGCAAATTGCATAATCGTATCATAGCGACTTATCTTGCTAGGATCTAGTTTCTCTTTTATTACTTTACTATTGGCAAGCAAGCCTTTTTTTTCTGCTATTTCTACGATTCCTAAGTCAGCAGGGGAAGGAGTAGGATCCACACTAGTAGAGGCAAGCTTATCGATAGTTTTAGATAATGAAGGAATTTCTTTTGCAGCTCTATCTACTAAGGGTTCTAGCTTAGGAGCAGGAGAAGGTGGTTCTGGCTTGATAGGCGAACTGGGTGGCGCAGAAGGGATAGCAGATGCAGCGCAAGGAGTAGTGGGATCAACACTTGTAGAGGCAAGCTTATCAATATTTTTAGCTAATGAAGGAATTTCTTTTGCAGCTTTCTCTACTAAGGGTTCTAGCTTAGGAGCAGGAGGTGGCGCTTCTGGCTTGATAGGCGAACTGAGTGGCGCAGAAGGGATAGTTGGCGCTGGTGTAGCACTAGGTGGTGCGGCTGTAGCTTTAGAAGGGTCTTCTAATGAAGATGCTTCTTTGTCTATCCTTTGCTCTAGATCCACTAAGCGACGCACAAGAATGTCTACAGGAATTCGGGATTGAGCACGAATAATCCGCAATAGCAAAGCTTCTAGAGTTGTTTTAGGCGAAGGAGCGAATCGGATTTGGTGATGGGCTTCTACTAAAAAGTCTAAAATCATTAAGCAAGCTTCTTGGGAATACACTTTAGCAGAAACTGCATATTTATCGCGTTCCTCCTCCGATAAATGCAAGAAAGGGGCTTGCTTGCCCGAGAGCTTGACAACCAAGATATTGCGAAAGTGCTCTGTTAATTTCTCTACAAAATAAACTATATCTTTACCTTGGGTAAATACCTCTTCGCTGATCTCAAAAGCTACGGCTAAATTGCTTTCTTGGCTGGCTTTATCTAACTTGAAAAAGTAATCGCTTTCCACAATACCTAACATGCAAGCTACCGTGGAAGCAGTAATCAAGCCATTGTGAAAAGATAAAACTTGGTCAAAAAGAGATTCGGCATCGCGCAGCCCTCCCTCTGCATGGTTAGCTATTAGACGAAGGGCTTCATCTTCGACCTGAATATTTTGCTCTTCTGCAATCTTACGCAGCTTTGCTTGGATGAGCAGGGGGGAGATGCGTTTAAGATTAAAACGTTGACAGCGACTTAAAATAGTAGGCAGAACTTTATGCGCCTCTGTGGTAGCAAATAAAAACTTAACTTTAGGAGGCGGCTCTTCCAGGGTTTTCAACAAAGCATTAAAAGCCTCTTTGGTGAGCATATGAACTTCGTCGATAATGTAAATTTTATATCCGCCCGCTGAGGCAGCATATCCTACAGTTTCATTAATTTGACGAATATCGTCAATCCCCCGGTTAGAAGCTCCATCAATTTCTAGAACGTCTAGCGAATGGCCAGAAGTGATTTCTTGGCAAGATTTACATTGATTGCAGGGCTCAAACTGCTCAGTAAGATGGTGGCAATTTAATGCTTTGGCAAGAATGCGAGCTAATGTAGTCTTGCCTGTTCCTCTAGAGCCACAAAATAGGTAAGCTTGCGCAAGGCGATTATTCTTAATGGCATTTTTAAGCGTCGTTACAATAGCATCTTGGTTTAGAACTTCAGCAAAAGTTTGAGGTCGGTATTTTCTAGCCAGGACTTGATAGGAGGTCATAAGAGATGTTTGAATGTTTTTTTATCTATCTTACTTGCCTTGAGTAATTTTAAGGAAGGAGGAATTTGTGCTAAACAAAAAAAGTTCTTACTAACCTTCTCAGGATGGGCCCTTAACTTAATTAAGCTCTTCTAAGGTGTAGTTCTTGTATGAAGAAAAATGGCCAATTTTAAGCCATCCTTTTAAGAAAAAGAAAAGATAAAACTTTAAGAAGATCAAACCTACTGGGTAAAGAAGCTATCGCTCTATCCTCCAAAAAGAAAATTTAGCATTTGGAGGCTAACTCTTGTTTTAAAGATAGGTTTTATTTAAGTACAGAATTGCATTAACGACTACCTAAGGAGTCTATCGTAAACTTAATAGTCAGTGGGTGAGTAAGCTGTCGGATACAAATTAGCAAGGAGTAAGCCAATGAAAGAAGCAGCTCTAAAGGATAAATAAATAAATGGATAGATCAAATTTGTCTTTAAATTAAAAGGCTAACTTTTCATTTAAAGACAAAGTGATTATTTTCTTTATTTTTTTCCAAAGAGGTCCAAGCATGATAAATCATCTCTTCAAGGCTAGGATATTTAATCTGCCAGTTTAATTCTTGTTTAGCTTTATAAGCATTGGCTAAAAGACAAGGAGGATCCCCAGGACGTCGGGGCCCTTCAATGACTTGAATTTTTTGTTTGGTAACCTTTTCGGCAGCTTGAAGAACTTCTTGTACACTAAATCCCTTTCCATTTCCTAAATTATAAATTTCCGTGGGTCCCCCAGCTAATAATTTCTCCATGGCCCTTATATGAGCAGTAGCTAAGTCGTAAATATGAATGTAGTCTCTTAAGCAAGTTCCATCGGGGGTAGGGTAGTCTTTTCCAAAAATAGTAACAGGTCGATTATCTAGAATCGCTTGAAGAACAATAGGAATAAGATTGGAGGACGCAGAAAAATCATTTTTGATTTTTCCTTCAGGATCCCCACCAGCCGCATTAAAGTAGCGCAGTTTAGCAGATTTAATTCCATAAGCTCTATCCATATCATCTAAAATTTTCTCAATGATAAGCTTGGTTTCGCCGTAGGGATTAATAGGATGAGTGGGATGATCTTCAGAAATGAAGTTAGTCTTGGGTAAACCATAAACAGCCGCAGAGGAAGAAAATATAAAGACCTTTACACTAAATTCTTTAATACATTCAAGTAAATTTACTGTATGAGAAACGTTGTTAATATAATATTTCTCGGGGTTATGTACAGATTCACCTACATTAATAAAGGCAGCAAAGTGCATCACGGCATCAAATTGATGATTAGCAAAAAGTTTTTTTAAGAGAAGGGAATCACTCATATCGCCTTCAATAAAAGTTCCCCATTTTACGCGGTTGCGTTTGCCTTGGCTTAAGTTATCCAAAATGACAGTATCGTAGCCGGCTTCGTGTAGTAACTTGTTCACAGTAGAGCCAATGAAGCCAGCTCCACCGGTAACTAACACTTTTTTTTTATTACTCTTATGCATGGGTAAATCGGGCAGCTAAAGGAATTGAGTAACTGATTCTGAAGAAAGCAGCCAATATGCTGCAAGAAATAAATAATAAAACTGATATTCTTGACCCGTGAGCAAATAAAAACTAGCTAGGATAGGGCTCTGCAAGAGAGATGCTAACACGAAAGAAAAAAAAGTTAGCAGCTCTAATTAATGCGCCTAGGCTCTAAAAAATTGTCTTATTTATCTTTGCAGCAGGGCATGGCTCATGATTTGAGGGTGCAGCAACAAATAAAAATGGGGATTAATTTTAATTAATATGTTATGATGGCAATTTGATGTAACTCTTGGTTCACTAAGCATACTATAGGATGGGAACAAGAATTTATAGAAGATTAGGATAAAATAATATGAATGATAAAGCGAGCGAGATTGCCAACTATAATGAGTTAAAGTTTTCCCGCGAGCAAGGTTTTTTTGACAAAAGTTTTGGAATACGTTTACTCATTGGTACTATTTTTTTTATTTGCTTTTTTGCTTTTCTCCACTTTCGAGAAGTTCGTGTAGAAGTGCTTGAGTTAAATAGTATTGCTCCTAACTATACTGTTACACAGGTGGATTTTGACTTTTATGATGAAGAAGCCACCATCATTTTAAAACAAGAAGTGGTTAAAGATGTAGGCAAGATTTATGCTTTATCTGAAAAATGCGTACGGCAAAGACGAATAGAATTTGAAAATTTTCTTATCTATAATCAGGATTGGCGCAAATATTCAGAAAAAAGCACTTTTGAAGAAATGTATAAAGGGGTAGATGCCCTGGAAAAAGCTCTTCTTAAACTGCGTTTTACTGATCCCCGTACGATGCAGAAGATGCAAGACATCGGGTTATCAACGGAAAATTATTTAGCTTACACCCCAGAAGAAATGGAGGATGTTATCATTCCTTCAGCAGTCTGGGATTATGTCAAAGAATTTACTTTTCCTCCCACTTTTATATCAAGTGTAACGGCTAATTTTATTATTGACTATTTTCAAGCGATGACCTGGAAAGTTCAAGAGGATTTTCCCGCTTATCGCTACATTAGTAGAAAAATTCAAGCTTTAGTGCCTGATAAGTATACGCATGTAAGTGCAGGAAGCCGGATAATAAATCAGGGTGATAAAGTAACTGCTCGGCATATTGCCATGTTGCAAGCCATGAAAAAAGCTTTAGGGGAAAGCCGCAACTTATGGCATCCTTTGACTTTGCTGGGTAGCTTTGTGATGACCTTACTTTTGACAGGCATTTGCGTAGCTTATTTTCATGTTAATAGCCCCTCTATACTGACCTCCAACCGTAAGCTATTTCTGATTGTTACTATTGTGCTCCTTACGCTAGGATTAACTAAGATTACCGAGTTTTTTTTACTTAACTCTAAAATCAATCTGATTGAAGTGGTTCGTTATCCTCTATTCGTTCCCTTTGCAGCTATTTTACTTTGTAGTTTGATGAATTCAGCTGTTGCCACTTTTGTAAGCGCTCTTTTAACCTTTATTTTCACTATGACCCTGGCGTTTGATCGGCAAGGATTTATGATTCTAAACTTAGCCACTGCCCTAGTGGCTATCTTAAGCACTCATTCGCTGCGCAAACGTAAAGAGATATTTGTAGTCTGCGGCAAAGCTTGGGTTAGTGCAGTAGGACTAATATTAGCGATGTCTTTCTATAATAATTCCCTATGGAATTTTTCTCTTTTTCCTGATATTATGTGCGTAGCTTTTTTTCTACTTTTAAGTGCTATCCTAGTCGTAGGACTTTTACCTCTTTTTGAATCAGTTTTTCGCATCATGACCGATGTTACTTTAATGGAGTACATGGATCCTAATAATGATCTGCTACGCCGTTTGACTATAGAAGCCCCCGGCACCTATCAACATTCGGTAGTCGTGGGTAATTTAGCAGAGTCAGCTGCTTCTGCCATAGGAGCTAATGGACTTTTTTGTAGGGTGGCCACGCTGTATCATGATGTGGGCAAGTTGGCAACTCCTCAGTATTTTACTGAAAACCAACAAGGGGGGATGAATATTCACCAATTGCTAACGCCTTTAGAATCAGCTCAGGTGATTTTAGCTCACGTCAGTGAAGGTGTAGCCATGGGGCGCAAAGCAGGTCTGCCTGAACAATTCATCGATATTATTAAAGAACATCATGGAACTACACGGGTCTATTATTTTTATCGTAAGCAATTAGAAAAAATGGAAGGAGATATCAATCTGGTGGATGAAAAAGATTTCCGCTATTCAGGACCCAGGCCGCGTAGCAAAGAATCTGTCATCATTATGATTGCGGATACCTTAGAGGCCGCTTCAAGATCTTTAGATAAAGTGACTGAGCATACTTTATCCGAGTTGTCTAACCGCTTGATTCGTGAAAAAGCCGATGATGGACAGTTTGATGATTGTTTACTGACGTTTGAAGAATTAGCGATGGTGAAAGAAACATTGATTAAAACGCTGGTGGCTTCAGGTCACTCCCGTGTCAAATATCCTACCAAAGAGCTTAAAAAAGAAACAGCTCATGGTGAAACGATCCCTTCCTGTGAGGCGTAAAGTGCCAACCCCTTCTTTGGCGTTAGTGACCGGTGCCACCTCGGGAATTGGCTATGCTCTTTGTGAGGTTTTAGCTGCTGAGAGCATTCGTTTAATTATAAGTGGTCGTCATCTTGTTCAGCTAGAAAAAGCTGCCCAAGTCTTAAGACAAAAAGTAAGTGTAGAAATTGTCGCCGCCGACCTTTCTACCTCGGAAGGAAGACAAGCTGTCGTAAAGATTATTCGTCAGCAAGCCCCGGATCTGATTATCAATAATGCGGGTTTTGCTTTATATAATGAAGCTATTAATTATTCTACAGAACAACAGATGCAAATATTAGAGGTTAACAGTGTAGCTTTACTTGAATTAAGCCTTGAGGCTGCTAAAGCTATGGAAAAAGCCAATAAGACAGGAATAATTATGAATGTTTCTTCGGTGGCTGCATTCTTTACATTTCCTTATCTCTCCGTATATGCTGCTTCTAAAAGCTTCGTGAATAAGCTGTCCTATTCTTTAGATTATGAGCTGCGTCCAAAAGGTATAAGAGTGCTAGTAGCTTGCCCAGGTATGGTTGACACAAATTTTAGAATCCGCGCAGGAGGAAATCCTGCAATTAATAAAAAGGGCATTATGACTTCTCAATTTGCTGCTGAACAGATATGGAAGCAAATTAAAAGCTTAAAAACTGTAAATGTTTTTAACTGGAAATACCGCTTAGCTGTTTTATTTCGTCATTTTATCCCTAATTTTATATCAATAAAAATCCTTGCGAATAATATTAAAAAACGGTGCCAATGACATTATTTGAAAATATGAACTTAGATCCTTTGATTCTTAAATCTCTTGAAAGGATGCAATACAAACAACCTTCTGCTATTCAAATCCAAACTATTCCTTTGATACTACAAGGAAAAGACCTTATCGCCTTGTCTAAAACAGGCTCAGGTAAAACAGCCGCTTGTGCAATTCCGATTTGTAATAAAGTCAATCCTGACTCTCCTCACGTACAAGCTCTTATCATTGTTCCTACGCGTGAACTTGCCATGCAATATGCAACTGAAACTCAAAAAATTGGCTATGAAAAAAAAGTGAAAGCTTTTGCTATTTTTGGAGGGGAAGATGCGACCATGCAGCAAACTAAACTAAAATCTGGCGTGCAAGTGTTAGTAGCTACACCAGGGCGTTTGATTGACTTTATCTATAGCCGGCAAATCGACTTGACACAAGTAGATATCCTAGTTCTAGATGAAGCTGATGAAATGCTTGGCATGGGTTTTTATGATGACCTGGCCTTTATTATTAATTGCCTGGTCCATGAGCATCAGACGCTATTATTTTCTGCGACGATGCAAGAAGAGATTCGTAGCATGGCAAAAAAACATATGAAAGCGCCCCAAGAAATCTCTTTGTTGTCTGATGAAGTCTCTCCAGAGTCCATAGAGCATCGCTTTTTATATTGCCGTTACGATCAGCGGGATCAAGCTTTACTTAGCCTACTAGAAGAATTAAAACCTAAGCAAACCATTATCTTTTGCCATTCAAGAATCCAATGCGAGAAAGTTTGTCGGACGTTGCAACGTAAAATGGCGGACGTCGATTTGTTGCATGCGGGATTGGGGCAAGATGTGCGTTCTATAATTACAAACAAGTTTCGCCATGGCAAAATTCGTTATCTAGTAGCCACCGATATTGCGGCAAGAGGTTTAGATTTTTCTAATATTACCCATGTTTTTATTTATCAACTTTCTGATAGCCCGGATGTCTATGTTCATCGCTCTGGCCGTACGGGGCGCCAAGAGCGTGCAGGAGTTGTCGTTACTTTAGTGACAGAAAAAGAGTTAAAGTCTTTAGGCCGTGTCCTCCATCATATTCGACGTAAGCCTATCTGGATAGGGAATCCCCCTCCAGAGCGTAATCATCCTAGAAAACGGGCGGTTGCTCATAAAAATAATAAATCATAGGCTTTTTAAGCAGCTTACTAATCGAGCCTAGATTTTAAAAAAGTAGGCTTTTATAGAGGGACAACGGCTAGCCAGATGATTCTCTTTTCAGGCTAGGGAGGTAATTTTTTTAAAGCATATGACAAGCTTTTGACCTGCTCCTTATGTCACCCCCTATTTTATGAAACTTTCTCTTTAAGTAAAAAGACAGCTTTTAGAGGGCTTGGTAGGTAGATTTAAGTTTTTTAGCCTATAACTCTATGGCTCTCATAAGAAAAACTAAGCGTGCTCTCAGAAAAATTATCGATGAAGTTTTACAGAATTTTTTAAAACCGCTAAGGTAATTTTGCGGTAGCGGTGGGTATTCGCACTGTCGAAAAATATTTTCCAAAAGAGATCGTTTCTTTTAGACAGGATGAAGTTTAGGGCTTTATCAATGATCTCTAAAAAAAATGTGTGGGCAGTTTGAGCTTTGAGAAATTCAGGATGAAATTGCAATAATATTAGGGGAGCTGCTCCCGAGTATTTAGCTTCTGAAGCCTTTACTAAGCCCTCATATTCTATTAAAGGCTCAATAAATTCAGTGGCTGCTAACTCCGTAGAAACCCCCTGATGGTGGGAGCTTAAGCTAATCATAGGCTTTTTTAAAGCTTTATAAGAAAGCCCGTGATAAGATTTTTTTGCACCAGGTAATATTTGTAAGACATTGTTATGTCCCTCCACATGTTGCTCAAGCTGAGCTCCAAAATAAACATTGGCTAGCTGGAAGCCTCGGCAATTAGCCATTAAAGGAAGCCCTTGATGATGGACATAATGCATCATAGATAATTCTAGGAAAGAACGACGATAATCTCTATCCCATTCTGTAGGCTCTTCCTGTTTTCTTCCATAAAGGGCAGGGGGGATATCTTCCCCACCAGGCAAAAAGAAAGAATCTACTTCAGAGGCTAATGTATGAGCTTTTTTTAAAATTGAGGCACAGCTTGGGTAGAGATGAAGATTTTCAGCTACAGCATGTATGATGCGTTGAGGAATAGGAATTTTACTTTTGCGATAGGAACCTACCTGATTGATTAAAATGTCAACTTCTTGATTTGTAGCTTCTTTAGTAAGTTTTTGGGGTTGAAGAGTAATGCGCAGAGGCAGTAAGCCAGCAATCTTATCTAATTTGATGAATACTTTGGGAACACTTAACCCTCGATTCTCAGGATGGACTAGAATAGCTGTAATGGGTTTAGAAATTATAGCACTTTGACGAGACAAATCATTCGCAGGAAAATCAAACTTATCTAAGTTGCCAAAAAATACGGTATTCTTTAATTCGCTTTTTTGGATGGTAGTATCAACGATTACCGCTTCAAGAAAATGTGTGGCTGGCATAATAACTTTATGAAAAGAACATTGGCGTAGAGTGGCGTCCTCAAAACTACAAGTAATAAGCGAGCTACTTTTAAACGAAGTGCTATCCAGCTCGGCTGCTGTAAACATCACTTCTCGCATTTCACAGTGATTAAAGAAGCAATTTGTAAGAGAGGTATTCATAAAAGATATATTAGATAAATTACATCCCTGAAAAACCACATTTTCTAATCTTGATTTTCCGAAATGATTCCATCGAAGGGTACAATGGGTAAAGACAATTCCTTCTAAATCAGCATTTTTAAAAAATTGAAAGTTAGCAGAAAATTCAATATTTTTAAACTCGGCCGCATATCCATGCTCGGTTAGTAATTTTGCAAAGTTGATTTTATAGCTATCTTCCTGAGAGCTGGGGATCGCCTGAAGAAGCTTTAGAAAAGCCAGCTCAGTAATGTAGGGTTTTTGTTTTACGGAAGCTTTATTTTTAAACAAAATCTTTTGAGCCACTAAGTGAGTAGCCATAGCAGTCATAATATTGAAAAAAGCTAGTAGATGCTTTACCATGGCTTTGCATTTGGCAAGCATTTGAGAAAGAATAGAATAATTGCGTCTGCTTGTTAAATTAGGCGTTAAATGCTGAATGCTTTTTACTTGGCCTTTTAGAAAGAGAAAACTTTCTTTACTAACTTGCGCCTTAGCACCCTGACGAATGATTTTAAGAAGATCTTCTCGCTTAGAATAAGAGAGTTGATTCAAAAGTAGTTTTTTTCGAGCAGGATCGATTTCTAAAAAGCTTTGCCTTAAGCAACTAAAAGGATCTTCCACATTTATAGGCATCATAAAAAATTTTTCCTTAAGCTATCTTTAAAATAAGGAGCTTAATTCTGTTGAAAAGTTTGTTATTTCCTACTAGCTTTGCTATTCATCTTCCCAAAGATTGCATCGCTTAGAAGAAAAAGAGGGGCTAATCATTACTTATTCTTCCTAGATAACTCTTATAAAGCTGACATTGAAAGGCTTCTAGAAGAAATTGAGCATGCTTCTTTCCTTCCGCTGCAGCCATTTCCACATTTATAAAATTTTTTCTTCTCACTCCACAGTAAACTTTAATCTTGGGCTCTGTTCCGGAAGGGCGAATGGCTAATTTAGACTCATCAGCTAAATAAAATACCAAAAATTCCGATTTATTAAGAAAAATTTCTTCACTTTTTCCTGTTTTCAAATCCACTCGTTGGGATGTTAAGTAATCTTCAATCTTAATCACTTCAATCCCTCCAATGGTTTGGGGAGGATTTTCTTGCAATGCACTCATTCCTTTTAGTATTTGCTCTTTACCTGCGTTAGTACCCTCAAATTTTAAAGTAAAAATTTCTTCTACATAAGTGCCATACTTTTGCCAAAGCTCATGGAGCCTATCTATTAATGTTTTGCCTTGAAGTTTGGCTTGTAAAGTCATTTCACAAATTAATAGAGAGGTGAGGACTGCATCTTTATCGCGTGCCAAAGTTGCATAGAGATAGCCACAAGAGTCTTCAACACCGAACAGATACTGATAACAGGCCAATGAGCTTTCCCACTCACGGATTTTTTCCGCTATATATTTAAAGCTTGGGAGCACATTAAAGCATGTTTTGCCATAGCTCTCACATATTTTTTGAAAAAGTTCTGAGGTAACAATAGTTTTCACAAAAGCAGCATTCTTAGGAAGACGTTTTTGCTTAGAAAGTGCTTCTAAAATATGATCCAGCAATAAACAAGCCAGCTGATTACCATCAAGAGGATACATTTGGCCTTGATGGTTAATCACGATGCCGACACGATCGGCATCCGGATCTGTAGCAATTAAAATTTCTCCCTTAACATGCTTAAGAGTGTCTTTACCGAGCTTTAAGGCTTCTTCTTCTTCGGGATTAGGTGATTTTACTGTGGGAAAATCCCCATCAACAGTCACTTGTTTAGTCACTAATTGTATAGTGGAAAATCCCCAGCTTTTCATAGCCGTAGGCACAATTGTAATCCCAGTTCCATGCAAGCTAGTGTAAACAATTTTTAAAGTACTACCTTCCTTTTTATTTTCTTCCGGATAGAGCTGCAAAGGCATGATAGCTTTTAAATACGCTTGATCAATCTCATCTTTTATCCATTTTATAAGGGAATGATTGAGTTCTTTTTCATACTTAATCATCTTAAGATCGGTAATTTTATTGATTTCTTTAACAATCAGTTGATCATGAGGAGGTGACACCTGCGCTCCATCCTTTCCATATACTTTGCAACCGTTATACTGGGCAGGATTATGCGAAGCTGTTAGCATAATAGCAGCGTCACATTTTTTATAACGACATCCAAAGGAGACTAAAGGAGTGGGGCGAATATCTTGATAGATGTACACTTGAATGTTATTGCCTGCTAAAACTTTAGCGCATTCTTCTGCAAACTCGCGCGAATAATGGCGGCAATCGTATCCAATCAATACAGAAAGGTGAGAAGCAGGGGTAGGTTGGCTATTTAAGTAATTAGCCAAGCCCTGCGTACAGGCCCTAATGGTATACTGATTAATGCGATTGGTTCCTATCCCTATGATCCCACGTAGGCCTCCTGTGCCAAAAGAGAGGTTAGTAGAAAATGCATCGGCTATTTCCTCAGGATGTTCTTTGAGTAACTTCTGTATGGCTAGCTTTGTGTGTTCATCATAAGCCTCTTTAAGCCAGGCATTGATGTTACGATTAGTCACAGCATCAAAGTGGGTAACTTGCAAAGTCTTGTTCATAAATAAAAAAATAGAGGAATATTAGTTTAATTAAATTATTTTAATATAAAAGAATATAAATAGAAAGTGAAAAATATTAATTGCTTTGAAAGAAAAAAAAGCAATTAAAAATCTAAGCTAAAAACCTATAGGTTTATCAAATTTTTTATGGTACGCCTATTGCCTTAAAGATAAAAGATTGCTTGCATGATCAAATCATAAGCTAAAATTTAAGGTGTTCATGCAAGAAAAAAAGCCACTCCTTTAAAGATTCTCTCATAGGTGGGCTATTTCAAACACTTCGTAAAGCAAGGAGGAGGATTTCATGGCGGCAAATGCTCCTTGATAGAGAAGACATCCTTGCTTTAAGACGGCTACTTGATCACAAAAACGTTCGGTAGCATATAAATCATGGTTAGCTACAATGATTAATTTACCTTCTTGAGATAATTGACGCAGTAAATTCCATATTTCTAGTTGATGTTTGATATCTAAATTAGAGGTAGGTTCATCTAGTACTAATATAGGCGATTGCGTGACTAACGAGCGAGCAATATAAATTCTTTGCCTTTCTCCTTGCGAAACTTCAGTAATACGTTCATCTCTTAAATGCCAACCATTGACTAATTCTAAAGCCCACTGAACTTTAGCTTTTTTTTCTTTTTCCTAAGATCGTGGCGAGGATAAGTGCCCATCTCCACCATTTCAGCCACACTAAAAGCAAAATGGGGCTGAGGATTTTGAAGAACGAGGGATAAAGTCCGGCTAATGGTTGTCCTATCCTGAGAAAGTAGCTCTTGGTGATTCCAGTATACTTTTCCGGTCGTAGCTTTCCATATGCCTGTCAAAGTTTTAAGCAAAGTACTTTTTCCTGCACCATTAGGACCAATAATACCATAGATAAAGCCGGGTATAAAATTTAAAGAAATATTCTCGATTAGGGTTTTATGGCCTACTTTATAAGTTAAATTCTTTAATTCAAGCATTAATTTCCTGTAAGTTAGCAGCCAGAATGAAAGCTAGCAGAAGCATACACGCATAGTCTCCTTTTCCCAACAAAGCGTGCCTATAACGGCTTCCCATCAAAATACAAAGAAAAAATATTCCTCCCATTATACCTGAGATATTGCCTATAGAAAAAGCTTGCAAGGAAAAAAAGCGTAATCCTACATCCATAGCAGTCAAAATGGCCGCACCTCCAAGAATAGCCAGAGGGATCAGTTGCTGGTTATTAGGACCTGCAAAGCGGCGAATAAGATGGGGGAGTAGAAGACCAAAAAATGCTATATTTCCCACCGCGGCCACAGCACCGCTAATTAATAAAGAGATGCTTAAAAATAGCCGCCAACGAATTTTATCCACTTCTACCCCTAGATTTTTAGCTTCTTCCTCTCCAAAGGCCATCATATTGATTTCTTTGCTATAGAGCCAGCAGCTTGAGAGACCAAAAAGAGTAAGCGGAAGTTGCAGGTGCACATGCATCCAGCTACGATCCGAGGTGGAACCCGCTTCCCATTCGGTTAAAGTTTGTATAATATGCCAGCGATCTCGAAAAGCATAGATAATAGAGCTTTGAATAGTAACTATAAGCGTAGACACAGCAATACCTGTTAAGACCATATGGGTTAATTCCACATACCCTTTTCTGCGAGAAAGAGAATAAACTACAAGCAGGGTACCTAAACAGCCAATAAATGCGGCAATAGGAATGGCGTAGGGATAATTGTAGTGTAATTCACAAATAAAAATTATCACGACAAGTAGGCTGCCCCCCGCTGGGATCCCTAAAACACCAGGAGAGGCGAGAGGGTTTTGGAAAAGGGCTTGAGTGACTGTTCCTGCTACGGCTAAAGAAGCTCCTGTACATAACAATACAATAAGCCTTGGAAGCCTTTCGTCTAAAAGAGGATTCCAATAGAATGAAGAACCTGCTAATTGTGCTAACGCATCTTTCCACACTTGAATAAATTCTGTCTCGCCAATTGTTAAAGTAAGGATGACAGATAAAAGGAGGATAAAATAAAGGATAATGTATAACAGATGCTTATTCATTTTAATTGACTCGCGTTAACGCTGTATACAAATCATAATAAGCCAAAACCATATACTGGGAAGGATTTTCTTGAAGGGCTTCATTTACAAAAGCAATGGGTTTATTTGGCTTTTCTTTTAATAGCTGAAAAATTTGTTTTTTAAGGAATCTGCGCTTATTATCATCCTTATCAGAGGTAGCAATAATGATATAATCCGGATCCATCTGCCTGATATGCTCGTGATGAATGGGTAGTGTCCAAGCGTGCTTGGATGGATTTCCCGCAGTGCCCAATAATTGCTTAACGCCCATACGGTTTAGCAACTTACCTGTAAGGGTATGAGAGGAAGGCGTTGAAAAGGTCAGATGGTGTTTAAGGAAAAGAACTTTAGGGGGTTGTTGAGTAGAAGGGAAAGTGCTACTTATCATGTTAAAGCGATTATCAATAGCTAGCATAGCCGCTTCAACAAAATAATTTAGCAGCTCAGCCTCTATGGGGCGATTGATAATGTGTCCGATACGAAGCAAGGCATTTTGAACTTCTTCAGGCGAGTTAACATGTTTTAAAGTAAAGAGGGGAATCCCTTGTTTGTTTAGGGCTTCTAAGGTAGAGGGATTTGAGTAGTCTGCTACAAAAGCAATATCCGGACGAGCATTGTACAATTTTTCGGTGTTGTAGCGGTCTGCATCTAAAGCAATAAGATGGGTGGCCTGAACAGGATAAATAGAGGTTTGTTTACGCATTCCAGTGGGTAGAGCAACGATCAATTCGGGCTCACTAAGCGCTAACAGAAAGCTTGCTGCCACAAAAGTTTGTGGAAGAAAGCGTTTATAAGAAGTCGATAAATCAAATATATTTCCATTATCATCCTGGATAGAGGAAAGGCGGTAGTAATCATGAAGGAGATCGAGCTCTTCTTTAGAACTATTGTTAATTTGTCTTGCCAAAAGTTGGCATCTTAGAAAATCATCCCTTAATAAGCGTTTGGCAGTCCTATAGCCATACTGCTCCATGATTTGAGCATCATGGTCCCAGTCAGTGATGAGTTTACTCATCATGGAGTAATCTCCATTTAACGCTTGATGCAGGGTTTCACGCTGGAGAGTAGAGAGGTATTTAAATATAGAGGGTAGAGGTTGAGCGGAAGGACAAAGAGGGCAGGGGTCGGATGCTTGATCATTAGGTTGCTTAAAAGCTAGAGACCACCAGATGAGCATGATACTAACTGGAAGGGCATAAAAAGCAAAAGGACCAAGAAGATATTTTTTTTTCATTTTTAGATAAGGGGAGGCTCAAATTGAAAAAACAAGAGGAGTGTAAGTGATAGTAATCTAGAAGATTTTAGTTCATTCTATATGATATCTGACTTACACTCCACTCTTATTATTTCTGTTTTTCTTCCTCTTCTTCTGCGTCCCCGATAAGCGCTTCAGAAATGAGCACAATACCTGCTACGGAAGCCGAATAGGTTAATGCATTTTTTATGACTTTAGCCGGGTCTACTACGCCGCTAGCTACTAAATCTTCAATCTTTTCACTCATTACGTTGAAGCCAAAGTTGGCGTCCGCTTTTCGTACTTCTGCTAGCATCACTAATCCATCATGCCCAGCATTAAATACAATTTGCTTAAGAGGTGCTTCGCAGGCAGTGGCCACAATTTTAGCTCCAAGGGCTTCGTCACCTTCCAGTTTAAGGGTAGGGATAATTTGGCTAGCACGAATAAAAGCCACCCCTCCACCAGGCACAATGCCACCTTCAATAGCAGCTTTGGTAGAGTTCAAACTATCTTCAAAAAGTTGTTTTTTGGGCTTGAGCTCGACTTCAGTCACTGCTCCTACACGAACGACTGCTACTCCACCACTTAATTTAGCTTTACGTTCTTCTAGTTTTTCTTTGTCATAAGTACTAGTGGTATTATTAATTTCGTTTTCAATTTGCTTCACTCTTGCTTGGATAGCATCGGGCTGGCCAGCACCATTCATAATAGTTGTATGCTCTTTAGTGATGATAACTTTTTCGGCAGACCCTAGAACATGATCGGGAATTTCTTTCATGGAAATTCCTGTCTCTTCCGACACTACTCCTGCGCCAGTTAAGATAGCAATATCTTCTAGCATAGCTTTGCGTCTATCCCCGAAGCCTGGAGCTTTCACAGCAGCTACTTTTAAAGTTCCTCTTAGTTTGTTTACTACTAGCGTAGATAACGCTTCTCCTTCCAGATCCTCAGCAACAATGAGTAGATTTTTACCTGTTGTAGCTACTGACTGCAAGATGGGCAACAATTCATGAATGCTATTAATTTTACGATCGATAAGAAGAATCTGAGGATTTTCCATTTCGACAATCATTTTGTCGTTGTTAGTACAAAAGTAAGCGCTCAAGTAGCCACGGTCAAAACGCATCCCCTCTACCATCTCTAAAGTTGTATCTGTCCCTTTGGCTTCTTCAATGGTAATTACGCCGTTCTTACCTACTTTTTTTATGGCTTCAGCAATCATTTTGCCCACTTCTTCATCGCCAGAAGCTGCTACATTGGCAATAGAAAGTATCTCCCGATCACTTTGTACAGAGATAGCTTGCTTATCTATTTCGTTCACAATTGCTTCAACAGCTTTGTCAATCCCTCGTTTCACACTAATAGGACTTGCTCCAGAAGCAATTAATTTAATGCCATTTTCTACCATCGCTCCTAAAAGTAAGGTGGCACGCGTAGTTCCATCCCCACAGGTTTCCTTCATCTTTTGTACGACTTCTTTAGCCATGGAAACACCCATGTTTTTATACTGATCTTTTAAGCTAATGTCTTTGACAATCGTACTTCCATCGTTAGTGATGGTAGGCGCTCCCCAGGATTTTTCTAAGCCAACGTTTCGACCCCGTGGTCCAAGAGTGAATGCTACAATTGTGGAAAGTTCTTTAATACCCGCAAGTAGCTTTTCGCGAGCTTCTTCTTCAAATATAATTTGTTTTGGTGCAGAAGACATTGTTCTTTACTCCTTGTTGTCAACGAATTGTACAAGTTATTTATAATACAAAATAAGTTTATTTTAATTGTCTATTATAGAGTTAGGGGAGTAGATAAACTGAATCCATTCACTTGTTAATCTATCAATCCTAAATACTTTATCCTACCCTTGTAAGATAGATATTATAGTAACCTTCATCTCAGCTTAGCCTAAATTTTGGTTGCTTTTTCAGCTTTCTAAGGATAGAGACCCATTTATCAAAAGGCAGATCTATTCTAAGGGGGTTTTCTAGTTTTTAAAAAGCCCTGTAAATTACCAAGATTTCTAGTTTTAATTTCACTCGGCGAGCGAAGATAGGTTTTGCTAAATTTGCTAGCTAGAAAAGCTGAAAATAAAAAATTGCCTGTACGCCTATTTTTACCAACCAGTAAGCTTGCTAGGCGATGAATCGCAGAAGTTAAATTCATTTTTCTACCTTGATTTGAAAACCAAAAGATATAGGAATCGAGAAAAGTTTGCAAGGAGTTTTAGAATTTTTTAGCACTTCAATCAAAAGAGTGCTAGCTGTCAAAGTTTATCCTTGAAAATTCAATTTTCTAAATCTCTTATAGAAGAGAAGAAAAATTTAAATGAGCTTGAAAAGCATCAAAATCGTCCCCCACTATTCCTTTTTTCCCTTCAACGCCTTTTGGAGAACGTATAGTTTCAGGAGAAATACGCATCATCCAAAGTGAATAATCGAAAAGATCATTGTGAATTCCCTGGTTTTCTTTAAGCACGAATATATAAGGGTGTAGAATGTATTTAAGGTCTTTATGTGGATGGAAGGCCATAGCTAGAATCTCCAGTTGAAAAGTCTAATCAACATAGCAAAATCATAAGTAGTGTGGCAAGTAAAAAGCTTATTGGAGTCTCTAGGAAGGTATAAACAAAATTGTTGGCAATCTTCTCTAAGCAGCAGCTATATAAGAATTCCAGTAAGCTTCCCAGTGAGACCATCTAATCTACCTATTCTTAAGTTCAGCATGGCATGAGCATTTTCTATCTTCCGCCACGCTCTCGCTATTTTCAGCCTCTTTTGACATACCTTAAGGCTACTTTCTATCTCGCCTTAAGCCAATGGATAAAACTTTATCTAAAGCACTTTTATAATTCATCCTATCCAATCTTTTTTCTATCTATCTATAACATCTTATTAATCTTATTAAACCATTCTCCTGCTCAAGCCGATCTAGAGTACTAAACTTATTTTCAATTTCTTTGAAAACCTCTCGGCATTCTCCAGTTTTTAACTTCTCTTTACTCTCTTCTAACCAGTTCTTGGGCTTTAAAATAATGCATCAAATCGCAGTCTAAAGATAAATATTCACATAGATAATAAAAATCAATTAAGTGGTCTTTGCAGTTGGCTTTGTACTTGCTCCTTGCCAAGCTTAAGCCAAACTTCGCTTCTTTTTTAGCTTAGCAATTTTGCTTGCATGTTTTTGGTTGATCAACCTAACCATGGAAGAAGAAACTTTAATTCCGTAATGCTTCTTCATCTTTCCCCCTAATTTTCCAAATGCTACATCTGCTCCCACGTCGGTTATCGCTCACTCTAATAGCAAAGAATGCCCCTCTACATCCAATCTGGGAAGAAAGCGAAAAATGCTTAATCAACTTTCCTGCCTGTAGAAAGCATTTCTTTTCCATATCTACTATCCCAGATGTTGGATACTAACTTAGCTTTTTTTGAGTATTATCTTAACTGTAGTTTTCGAGCCTTGGCTTCCTGCCCCTTTGTTTGATGCTTTGCTCAATCCTCAACGCATTTTTCCCCTTAAGCCTCTAAACCTAGAGAATAAGAGCAAATTCAGCATCATCCGCTCCTTCAATCCCTTTAACCCTTGCGGCAATATTTAATAAATTTCTAATGGATTCTAAAAGATTAGGATACTTCTTTAATCGATTAACTACATTATTAACTTCTTCGGGCATATGCAAACTCATTTTGCTAAGCTTTTAGTATGTATTAATCCTTCCTTATCTTGTTCTTGCCAACACTTCTACTTACACCCATTTGATATTTCACTACTTCCAAACTTAAAGGCTAAGGGTCTTGTTTCTAATATTTTCTTGTATGTTTTGTGTTTTTTTCTATATATTGCCTAAAAAACGATTAAAAATATGCATGAGAATTAAAGAGGCTATACAATGAATCCTAGCTCTTCTGCCAACATTGAGCATTTACCTAATGAATTACTAATCCCTATTTTAAAGGCTTGTGCTAGTCCTTCCTTATTTAGCGTGTGTGGAAGATGGCACCATTTGCTAGCTAATGAAGTCATGCCTTCTCTTTATAAGCAAATAGGTAAAGTGCATGTTCCTCAAGGAGATGTTAACAAGCAGGCTCTTGTTTTAGATAGGATTTATAAGCTAGAAGAAGAGCTTTCTAAAACAGCAAAGGTAAATGCCATCTTTAGGCAAATTTTTACTTTAGCTAGCTCTCTTTCACCTTTAGAATTAGAACTTAAAGATAAACCTAAGGAAAAGAAATATTTTACTCTGGCTAACTACTCCTCTTATCTTGTGAATATTAATCGCCTGTTAATGTGGAAAAAAATCCCTGGGGGAGAGGGATTCTTAGATCAAGAAAAAATTAAATATCTGCCTTTACAAAGAAAAGGAGAGCTGTTTAAAGAGTGGATTGTAAGATATGGCAAAGATATGACGAGGTTAGTTTTAGCAGAAAGCGGCCTGGCTTCTTTACCTGCAGAGATTGGGCAGCTATCGCAGCTGCAACTGCTTAGATTAAATCAAAACCAGCTCACCGCTCTGTCTCCAGAAATAGGTCAATTGTCTCAGCTACAATGGCTCAGCTTAAGAAGCAACCAGCTCACCGCTCTGCCTGCAGAAATTGGACAGTTGTCTCAGCTGCAAACGCTTGACTTAAGCCAAAACCAGCTCACCGCTCTGCCTGCAGAGATAGGCCAGCTGTCTCAGCTGCAAACGCTTGACTTAAGCAACAACCAGCTTGCTTCCCTTCCTGAAGAGATAGGGCAGTTATGGCAGCTGCAAGAGCTTAGATCATGCCAAAAACCAGCTCACCAGCCTACCTACAGAAATTGATCAATTGTCTCAGCTACAATGGCTCAGCTTAACAAGCAACCAGCTCACCGCTCTGCCTGCAGAGATAGGCCAGCTGTCTCAGCTGAAAGGGTTTAACTTAAGAGGAAACCAGCTCACCGCTCTGCCTGCAGAGATAGGGCAGCTTCCTCAGCTGAAAGGGCTTGACTTAAGCCAAAACCAGCTCACCGCTATTTCTGCCGAGACAGGGCAGTTATCGCAGCTGACAAAGCTTGACTTAAGTCACAACCAGCTAGCCTCCCTTCCCGCAGAGATAGGTCAGCTGTCTCAGCTAGAATATCTTCACTTAGAAGGTAACCAACTTGCTACTCTTCCTGCAGAGATAGGGCAGTTGTCTCAGCTGAAAGAGCTCTACTTAAGCAACAACCGTCTAACCGTTATTCCTGAGGAAATTGGGCGGTTATTGCAGTTGCATTTTCTTGACTTAAACAACAACCGTCTAACCGTTATTCCTGAGGAAATTGGGCAGTTATTGCAGTTGTATTCTCTTGCGTTAAACAACAACCAGCTAACCTCTCTTCCTGCCGAGATAGGACAGCTGTCTCAGCTGCGAGCGCTTCAGGTGAAAGAAAATCCGCTGAAAAATATTCCAGATAAAATAAAGCAGCGTTTTCGCGTGTAGCTGAAATGGCTTGTGTCTTCATTAGCTAATAGGTTAAAGGAGCAAATCATATGCTTAAAAGATTCCAAGAATGTAGAGAGCCTTCCGACTCATCAAAAGCCACTAATATCTTTTCTGCTATTTGTTTCCAAACTTTGCTTGTACGTTTTGGTTTGTTCATGTATATATTGCCTAGAAAACGACTAAAAATATGCATGGCACTTAAAGAGGCTATACAATGAATCCTAGCTCTTCTGTCACCATTGAGCATTTACCTAATGAAATACTAGTTCCTATTCTAAAGGCTTGTGCTAGCCCTTCCTTATTTAGCGTGTGTGGAAGATGGCGCCATCTGCTAGCTAATGAAGTCATGCCTTCTCTTTATAAGCGAATAGGTAAAGTGCATGTTCCTCAAGGAGATGTTAACAAGCAGGCTCTTGTTTTAGATAGGATTTATAAGCTAGAAGAAGAGCTTTCTAAAGCAGCAAAGGTAAATGCCATCTTTAAACAAATTTTTACTTTAGCTAGCTCTCTTTCACCTTTAGAATTAGAACTTAAAGATAAACTTAAGGAAAAGAGGTATTTTACTCTGACTAATTACTCCTCTTATCTGGTGAATATTAATCGCCTTTTACTTTGGAAAAAGCTTCCTGGCGGAAAAGAGTACTTAGAGCAAGAAGAAATTAAGTGTTTGCCTTTACAACGAAAAGGAGAGCTGTTTAAAGAGTGGATTGAAGAAAATTGTAAAAACATCACGGCTTTAGATTTATCTAGAGTAGGCTTGACTTATTTACCTCCAGAAATAGGTCAATTATCTCAGCTGCAAAAGCTTAGATTAAATCAAAACCAGCTCACCGCTCTGCCTGCAGAAATTGGGCAGCTGTCTCAGCTGCAAACGCTTGATTTAGGCCAAAACCAGCTTACCGACCTTCCTGCAGAGATAGGACAGCTATCGCAGCTGCAAGAGCTTAACTTAAATCAAAACCAGCTCACCACCCTTCCTGCAGAAATCGGGCAGCTATCGCAGCTGCAAGTTCTTGACGTAAACATTAATCAGCTTAATTTCCTCCCTACAGAAATAGGACAGCTATCGCAGCTGCAAGGGCTTTACTTAAATCAAAATCAGCTCATCATTCTTCCTGCAGAGATAGGGCAGCTTTCTCAGCTGAAAGCGCTTGATTTAAGAATCAACCAGCTCACCGCTATTTCTGCCGAGGCAGGGCAGTTATCGCAGCTGGCAAAGCTTAACTTAGACAGCAACCAGCTAGCCTCCCTTCCCGCAGAGATAGGCCAACTGTCTCGACTGAAAGAGCTTTACTTAAACAATAACCAGCTAGCCTTCCTTCCTGCAGAGATAGGGCAGCTGTCTCAGCTGCAAGAGCTTTACTTAAGCAACAACCAGCTAACCGTTATTCCTGAGGAAATTGGGCAGCTATCGCAGCTGCAAAGGCTTTACTTAAACAACAACCACCTTACCTCTCTTCCTGACGAGATAGGAGAGCTACCAGCTCTACAAAATCTCCGGGTGAAAGAAAATCCGCTGGAATATATCCCGGATAAAATAAAGCAGCCTTTTCGCTTGTAACTGAAATGACTTGTATCTTCATCAGCTAATAGGTTAAAGAAACAAATCATATGCTTAAAAGATTCCAAGGATGTAGAGAACCTTCCCGCTCATCAAAAGCCACTAATATCTTTTCTTCTTCCTTAAGTAGCATTCATCTCTTCAAATTTCCCAGCAAGCTTTCACCTAGAGAAATAGTTAAACATTGTCTTCCAAGGAGGAAAATCATGAGGAAGATGTCTCCATTGGCATCTTGTATGGTTTACATAAAAGATAGCATCTAATAGGTCTCGTTTAGAATATTTACAGTGCCTCCCCCTCTTTTTCATAGGAAACAGAGAAAATATACTTGATTTCTTCCCACTCTTTATCACTTTAGTCGAGTAGCGCGAGGGAATCACACCCTCACGCTCTCACAGTTCCGTACGTGAGCCTCTCAGCTCATACGGCTCCTATTGTCTAGTCGCAGGTAATACGACTTTGCTGTATTCATCGATTCCTCCTGTTTCCAGTTGTTCGATTAATCTTAAGCTAAACAATATAGTCCCCTTCGCTCCACCTTCATTACAAAGGCTTCTTCGCTACTACGGGCTATTCCGCCCCTGTTCCTTGCATCGGCACTCTGGTTCTTATGGGGCTTCCATTTGAACTTCTCCCTTTTCATCAAGGCGACAGGTTCCCACGTTCCGTATAAGAGCCTGTAATTAAGTTCACGCCACCTTTATG
>NZ_JRXI01000065.1:0-2753 GCF_000813645.1 Neochlamydia sp. TUME1
TCCATGCAGCTTAAGGTGGTTTGTAATCTATGCCTAAATCATCGGTTACTAGGGGCCTTCCCTAATCTCTTATACAGCATCTTTAACCCGCGGTTGGCTTGTCAAAGTTCGTGGCGCACAATCATCAGGATAGCTTTCACGCATTATGCTCCTCCTTTTTTTGAATTTGCTTTCATTTTATCAAAAAGGGGAGTGTGGGGACACCTTCTTAGAGATGATCGCAAGCTTTTGCCTTAGAAAAATTTAAAAAAGACATTAAAATAAAAAAGGGCTAAAACAGAAGTTTTAGCCCTTAAGTGTTTAATTTATAGCAATACTAAACTTGCCTAATAGGTATGGCCCCAAGAGATGCCAAATACATTATCAGACTGTTTAATATTGGCTTCTCCTAAGCCAAATGAAGAGGGAATAGAGTTTTTACCCTTAATCTTATGGCTGAAACCATGTCCATAAAATACCGAGATTTCATTACTCGAATTAAGACAAGCGGTTGCACCTAATGTAAGGTAATCTTCTATGGTGTCAACAGTCAAAACATTGACAGCTGTTTGAGAACGTTTGATAGGAGCTCTAGTATGACGATACCCAGCACGAACAATCAACCATTCGGTAAGTTCGTAATCTATACCTAAACGATAAAACCATTGATCACGGAAACCAAAACCGGTACCGTTATGGGCGCCAAGCTTATGAGCAGTTAAGTTGTCCTGTAAAGGCCTGTGAAGGGCTTTTACTTTTCGCCAATTGATATATTCCACATCAAAGGCTAAGGTTGCATAGGGGAGTAGACGCCAAGCAAAACCTGCCCCAATTTTTTGAGGGATATTAAGTCTTCCTTTTCCTGCTAGGAAACCCTTGTATTTTTTAAATTTGCTCATGTAAGTTTTTGGCTGATAGGTGACACCGACGCTTAATCTATCTGCCACTTGACATCTATAACCGAAGGTAAAGCCTACCCCTTGCGAATAGCTATATTTATGGTTCGTCACATATCTTGGAAATTTGCTGAAAATGCCTACGCCAAATGCTTCTTTAGCAAAATTTTGTAATCCCTGAACCCATAGACGTTGAATCATATAATTAAGAGAAACACCAAAATTATGTTTTTCTAGCAATTTGATGGAGAATGTAGGGGAAATGGTTTCATGAGCATATTCCATGCCCACTTTAGAAGTGCCAAATAAAGGTAATGCATGTTTATATTTGGTCTTGCTAAAATTGCGGTTATAAACAACTAAGCCTAGCGACATGTTGTTTCCCAACATTTTGTTGATACCAAAATCGCCGTTGTAAGCATATTTTGCCTTATGATTGGCATCAAATTTGCCATTTACACCAGGAAGAGGCGAAAGATTACCCCTAACTGTAGCTTGACGAGAGGTGCGGGCTACTTCAAATCCTAGATCATAGCGATCTCCCACATCAGCCATCCCGGCGGGATTAAAAACAGCTGCTTGAGCATCTTGAGGGTAAGCAATACCTGTAGCTGCCATACCAAAGGTTTTTACGCTAGCAATCACAGCGTGGGCACTTGTAGGTGTTAGAACAAGACAGGGCACGAAGCACAGAGAGGCTATCATTTTTTTAAATGAAAACTTTACCACTTTTTCTCCTTTATGTTTGGACTGCTTTAATTAAATAAAGCAGTTTTTAGTGGGTACTGTAGAGTATAAAGGTAAAAAAATCAAATAAAAACTAAAGTTTTTTAGGATGATGAATTTTATTGTAAACTTGTCGTTTAGGGATAGAACGCAGGGTGGCGACTTGTTTGATGGCTTCTTGTAAAGAGATAGCATTTTCTTGCTGAAGCCTATAGACATGCTCTTCAATCGGTAGATGGTCCCAATCTTCATAGGAAGGACCAGAATTTTTAGCAATGAGCAACACAATTTCACCTTTGAATTTCTTCTCTAAATGGCGGGCGATTAATTGTTGGGCTGTTCCGCGTACTACTTCTTCAAATTTTTTGGTCAGCTCTCGGGCGATAACCACTTCTCGATGAGCATCTAGACGATGGATTGCTTCTAATACCTTCTGAATACGTTCAGGTGATTCATAACAAATGGAGGTAAAAGGTTGGTTTAAAATTTCTGAAAGAGCATTTATTAAGGCGCCTTGTGGACGCGGAAGAAAGCCATAGAATAAAAAGTGGTTAGTCTCCAATCCTGAAATGCAGATAGCGCTTATGGCTGCACAGGCGCCGGGAACGGAGAAAACTTTTAAATTTTCTTGTAGGCATCTTTTAACCAGGCGAGCGCCTGGATCAGAAATACCAGGGGTACCAGCATCTGAGATTAAGCAGATGGTTTTGTTGTTTTTTAAATCCTGTATAACTTGTTCTTCTTTATAAGCTTCATTAAATTTATGAAAGCTAATTAAAGGCTTATGAATCTCATAATGTTTAAGTAGAATTAGGCTATGACGAGTGTCTTCACATAAGATATAATCGCAGGCTTGCAGCGTTTCAATTGCTCTTAAGGTAATGTCTTTTAGGTGACCGATCGGCGTTGCAACTAGGTATAACAAATTAAATACCTCGAGGAAAGAAGGTAAAGGGATTTTAAAAATGAGTTAAAGTTAAGAGAGAGCTTGAAAGCCTAACAAATTAAGGTGGCACCCAGATTCGAACTGGGGATCGAAGCTTTGCAGGCTTCTGCCTTACCACTTGGCCATGCCACCTTAGTTAAGCAAGAGAACCTTATATCCTATCACCTTTTATCCCGTCAATATAAAAATGTTGGAAGGATTTCACA
>NZ_JRXI01000066.1:0-16021 GCF_000813645.1 Neochlamydia sp. TUME1
AACACTTTTAATTACACCCATTTCACAGGGTTATTTTTGTTTTTTTTTATTTATAAAAATATATTTTTAAAGGATATTAACTTTTATTTTTTTTATTATATTGAAGTTTTTAAGGTATTTAACTATAATATTTTCCATAAATATAGACTTATTACTAATATGGAGATAAAATGAACATTTCCCTTAACGATCCTTACCTCAAAAATCTTTCGCCCCCCCGTGAGCCTAAGCAACCACCACCCACGCCGAGTAGGAATAGCGCTTCTAGAGGAAAACATCCTAGAAATGAAGAAAAGGATTTGCTTTTACCTCCTTTTAAATTACCCAAACTCGAGCAGGAGGATACTCCTTTACCCAAAACTAGGCTGGGGATAAAATTAGGCTTTGGTGCTTCTTCAAACGAGCCTGAAAATCTACCTTTCACTCGTTGTACAAAAAGATCAAGAGTCATTGAAGAACTTAATGATGATGAAAAAGATGGGGATAGCGCAAATTGTAAGCAGCGCAAATTAAACCTTGACGAGACAGCTTTACCTCAGAATAAGCCTGCGCTAAAGATCGGTTTTGGTACTTCTTCTTCCCTTCCCCCCTCACCATTTGCTGGCACTAAATCTGCTATGTTTTCAAAAAGCTCTGTTTTGGCTCGAAAACTTTTTTCCATTCCTAGTGCGGGTAAAGCTTCTGAGGAGCCCCAGCGCTTGCAATTTTCACTTCCTCCCAAAGAGGAAAAAAAACAAAATGTTTTAGCTCAAAGTGCTCTCCTTCCTCTTTCTTACTACAAGCAAGAATTAGTAAAACCTAGCTTGGAGCTATTGCCGGATGATAAAAAAGGTCTGCTCTATGAGGGTCCTGACTTAGAGGATAAATTAGGGAAAATATTGATTAAAAAAGGGGAGAGATTAATTTTAACTTATCTAGGGCACGGAGATTTTCATCATGTATGGAAAGTAGAAAATGTTGATCTGGTGATTAAGATATTAAGAGATGATACTTTAAGTGAAATGAAGAGAAAGCAATCGATTATTACTACTGAAAGGGCTTATAAAAAACTGCTAAATTTGACTCCCCAGATGAAAGGAATATCTGTGGCGCATATTTATAACATTGAGGATATTTGGGAGAGAGGATATTACATTTATGAATATATTGCCGGAGAAACCGCTTTTAAAGATATAAAGGATGTGTTCTCTCAAATATTTGCTAACCCGGACTATTATATTGCGGACTTATCTCCTGGCAATGTCCGTACCAAAGAAGATCACAGTGTTATTATTGATCCTTATGATGAAGGAGAGATCCCTTTGCAGCATCAAGCCATTGATCTTGCTCGTGTGATTATCCAATGGATAAAGCATGAGATCAAGGTAGCTCCTTCCTTTGCTCCAAATATTGCCGAGTCTGAAACTCAAGAAGATCATCAGCAATTCTATTGTGAATTAAATAAATTTTACAAAGAAACAGAAGCCTATTTGAATGAGATGTCCGCTAAAAATGATGCACTCTGGCAAGAGACTAAGAATAAAATCCAAGATAAGTTAGAAGCAGGGATAAAAAAAGAAAACTTTATAATTGAATCTATTTACCTATAAACCAAAAGCTTTATAGGCTTCTTTCCTTTGAAAAGCTTTGAAAGCGTTGCCTACATGCCGCATTCAAAGCTTCTTTTCCTTTAGGCATGGGACATTATTGTTTTAGAAAGCTGCCACCATTTTTTCCAGTCTTGACGAAGGCTTTTTTGCAATGCTTTCATTTCCTTTTTAATCTCTTTTAATAAGGGAGCCTCGGTGCACTGTGTTTTTAGCTCTCTATAACGGCTCTTAAGCTGGGAAAAATCTGTCATCTTTCTGACTAGGTTACTAGATAATTCATTAATGATAGGCTCCCATTCTATCCTTTTGCTTTCCCACGACTTAACTAATTTTTCTCGAAGCAAGTAGGCATGTTCTGTCACCATTCGCTTTTTGATGGTGTACTTATCTGTCGTACGTAAATGATAAGCTAACCCTAATTTGCTAAGTAACCAGATCAACCATTTAGTAGGATCAAATTGATACCAATAGATCCCATTGCGATAATCATTAGCGTAGGTATGGTGATAGTTATGATATCCCTCTCCAAAAGTCAAAAAAGAAATTATATAATTGTTAACGGCCGAATGCTCTTGGGAAAAGGGTTGATCTCCCCAGGTATGAGCAAGAGAGTTAATGAACCAGGTGGAATGATAAAGACAGAATAATCTTACTCCTACGGCGAAGGTTAAAGCCCCTGTATAATCATTTAGAAACCAGCCTAAACTGAGGAAAACTAATGAATTGGTTAAAATAAATAAAAATACATAAAAGCGGTGTTGGAAAACAACTACAGGATTACTGATTAAATCAGAAACTACTTTAGGATTGATAGGTTGAGGTTTCTCGATGATCCATAAGAAGTGAGCGTACCAGAAACCTTTTTGGATAGAATAAGGATCCTTGTCAGTATCTACAAATGCATGATGCAGGCGATGATCATAAGACCAGCGTAGAGCACTGCCTTGGCCTGCCATGGATCCAAAAAACAGTAAAAGCCATTCTAGAAAAAAATTTGTTTTATAAGAGCGGTGAGAATAAAAACGATGATAGCCTCCCGTAATGCTTAAGCCAGTAGCATATAAAAGCACCACACTTGCCGCCACCATCGACAAAGTAGGCCTATTATAATAAAAATAAAAGGGAAGCCAGATAATTAATGCTACCTGGAAGATAATAAGAAAAATAGTGGGAGACCAATTAACTCCCTTTTTTAAATTTATCATGGAAAGCCATAAGTTATAAAGAATAGATGTTTAAGGGGGTGAGTGTAACGCGCTAAAGTATAAAAGTCAATGTAAGGATAAAATTTATTGTTTGCATTTCCATCTTCTGGTACAAGATAAAAATTTTGATCAAGCCCGTAAGATGATGGATTATGATGAAAGTAGATTTTTTACGCCCCTTCTTATTAATAGCTTTGGTGTTTTTGCTAGCTGCTTCATGCGGAGGTGAAAAATCCTTGCCTCCTCCTCCTTTTGTAGAAGTCAGTGCTCTAACTATTCAAAAAGACACTATTCCCTGGATTTACGAATCGGTGGGCTATGCCGAAAGTTCTCATCAGGTTGAAATCCGCGCGCGAGTAGAGGGTTACTTGGAAGAAATTGCCTATATAGAGGGGGCTCAAGTAACAAAAGGACAGCTGCTTTTCAAATTAGACCAAACTCCTTTTATAGCTGCTGTTGAACAAGCCAAAGGAAACCTAGCTAGAGAAAAAGCGCTTTTATGGAATGCCCAACAAACTGTAGAACGCTTAACACCTTTGTATGCCAAGCATGCCGTCAGTAAGAAAGATTTAGATGAGGCTACAGCCAATTTATTAGCTTCTCAAGCTAGCGTGCAAGTAGCAGAGGCTGCTTTGAAGGTGGCAGAAATTAATTTAAGCTATACCCTCCTAACTTCTCCTATTAACGGTCTTTCTGGAAAATCAAGCTATCGTCAAGGCGCTCTTATTTCCCCTGGCTCTAATCAGTTAATGACTTCTATCACCGCTTTGGATCCTATCTGGATTTCATTTAGTATTTCTGAAAATGAGATTTTAAAAATAGATAAAGAGGTTAAAAATCGTACGTTAGTTTTACCAAAGGATAAAAATTATGGGGTAGAGGTGATATTAGCTGATGGGAGTCGCTATCCTTCTCGAGGCGAAGTTAACTTTTCTGCTCCCGCATATGATCAAAAAACAGGCACTTTGTCGATGCGTGCCCAGCTTCCCAACCCTAACCTTATTCTTAAGCCGGGCCAATTTGTCCGCGTTAATGTTAAAGGAGCTATTAAACCTAACACCATCTATGTTCCTCAAAAAGCCCTTTTGGAAAGTAAAACAGGGATGTATGTTTACATCGTAAGAGAAGGGAAAGCTGCCATACAAAATGTGATTGTAGGGGATTGGTATGGTGATTACTGGATTATAGAAGAGGGATTGAGAGAGGGGGACCAAGTGATTGTCGATGGTATTAACAAAGTGGGACAGGGCAGCCCCATCAAAGTCACCAAGGAAATTAAGGTGGATAAGAGTCACAAGCAAGAGCTCATCTTGCCACAATTAGGGGAATAAAGGATGAAAATTTCCAACTTTTTTATCGACCGCCCCATCTTTGCTAGCGTCTTGTCCATTATTATCATGTTTGCCGGTTTCATTGCTCTAATGAATTTGCCGATTGAGCAGTACCCGAATATTACTCCTCCTCTTATCCAAGTTTCCACCTATTATCCAGGCGCGGGGGCCCAAACAATTGCTGATAGCGTGGCCGCTCCTTTAGAACAGCAAATCAATGGGGTGGAGAATATGATTTATATGTCTTCCCAAAATTCTTCTTCAGGCAATTATCTTTTAAATGTTTATTTCGAAGTGGGTTCTGATCCTAAAAAAGCACAAATTGATGTCAATAACAACGTGAGTAAGGTGTTGGCTCAATTACCCGAAGAAGTGCAACGCCAGGGTGTAATCGTGCAGAAGCAGACACCTAATATCCTTTTATTTGTAGCTTTGCAATCTCCGGATGGCCGTTATAACGATATTTTTATGAGTAATTATGCCACCATCAATGTGGTAACTGAATTACAGTTGATTCCTGGAGTAAGCCAAGTCAGCATTATAGGGGCTCGAGATTATGCGATGCGCATATGGCTTAAACCCGATCGCATGGCGCAATTGGGAATTACTACGTCCGATGTAGTGGACTCTATTAGGGAGCAAAACAGCCAGGTACCAGCTGGTATGATAGGAGGAAACCCTACCTCTCTACCTATTGAGCTAACTTTACCCATGCTAGCTACTGGGCGATTAACAACGGCAGAAGAATTTGAAAACATTATTATCAAAGCAAATGCCGACGGTTCGATGGTCTTTGTAAAAGATATAGCAGAAGTTGAGCTGGGTGCTGCTAATTATGACGTAAATGCTAAGCTTAATAATAAGTCGATGACAGCCATTGCTATTTATCAGCAATATGGAGCCAATGCTCTAGAAGTTGCCGATAAAGTTAAAACGAAGATGAAAGAATTAGCTACCCGCTTTCCCAACGGCATCGAATATACTATCCCTTATGATACAACCAAATTTGTAAAAGCTTCGATTCATGAAGTGGCCATCACTATTTTAGAAGCTGCCATATTAGTGGTTTTAGTGGTGCTTCTTTTCTTGCAAAATTTGCGGGCTACCTTGATTCCGATGCTTGCTATGCTTGTATCCATCGTGGGTGCATTTGCGGGGATGCTTGTCTTAGGGTATTCCATCAATACTTTAACATTATTTGCTATGGTTTTGGCTATCGGTATTGTAGTCGATGATGCAATTGTCGTTATTGAGAATGTTGAACATAACATGCGCGCTTTAAAATTATCTGCACCCGCAGCTGCTAAAAAAGCCATGGCCGAAGTGTCAGGTCCTGTAATAGCCATTGTTTTTGTACTGTGTGCAGTCTTTATTCCCGTAGCCTTTCTAGGTGGAATTACAGGCGAGCTATATCGTCAGTTTGCTATTACTATTTCCATTGCCGTAGTGATTTCAGGCGTGGTCGCGTTAACCTTAAGTCCTGCGCTTGCTGCTCTATTGTTGAAGCATAAAAAAGAGGATTCAAAATTTACGATTAAATTTAATCATGCTTTTGAAAGGTTGGGAAATCGATATGTAAAAATTGCACGCCTACTCCTTATGAATCCTCTATTGGCTCTATCTATTTTTGTGATAGTTTGCTTAAGCGTAGGTTTTATGTATAAACTAGTACCTTCTAGTTTTATTCCTATCGAAGATCAAGGCTATATCATGGCAGTCGGCATGCTGCCCGATGGGGCTAGCCTACATCGCGTCGATGCTGTAACTAGCCAGATAGATAACCTAACGAAGACTCATCCTGCTGTCACCGATGTTGTCGCCTTAGATGGGTTTGGATTATTAGATGGTTTAAATAGAAATAACCAATCTAGCTATTTTATCGTATTCAAAGATTGGAGTGAGCGGACGGGCAAAAATCAAGCGGCGCCAGCCTTATTGCAGCAGTTAGCTCCTAAATATGCAGCTTTGCAAGAGGCGGTGGTTATTCCTTTCAATCCACCTGCTATTCAAGGCATTGGCAGTGTGGGCGGCTTTGAATTTTGGGTACAGTCCAGGTCTTCAGGTAATATTGAATCCTTGGAAAAATACGCAAAAGAAATTGTTGCTAAGGCTAACCAGAGCCCTGTTCTTAGAGGTGTTTCTACCAATATTGACGCTACGGCTAAACAGTTTTTTCTTTCCTATGATCGTGAAAAATCTAAAAGCATGGCTGTCTCCATTGCTGAGGTTTATCAAACTCTACAAGCCATGATGGGCTCTTTATACGTTAACAATTTTAACAAGTTTGGCCGCGTATATAACGTCTATGTTCAAGCAGAAGATGTTTACCGTAGCACTCCTTATAAGCTTGGAGAAATCTATGTCAGATCTTTAAATGCAAGCATGGTTCCTTTAAAATCCTTGATAAATATACGTAATAGTACAGGCCCTTCTCTGATTAGCCGCTTTAATAGTTTTAATGCCGCCAGAATCAATGGAAGTGCGGCGGCAGGCTTTAGCTCAGGCCAGGCTATGGCTGCTATGGAGGAGATAGCGCGAGAGATACTCCCTCCTGAAATGTCATTCTCATGGGGAGGACAATCTTATCAAGAGAAAAAATGGTAGGCACAGGCCTTAAAGTCATGGCGGCGGGTCTATTCATGGTTTTTCTGATACTGGCAGCACTTTATGAGAAATGGTCTCTGCCTTTTTCCATTTTAATGGTAGTGCCTTTTGGCCTCTTAGGAGCCTTTTTGGCTGTGTGGATGAATGGAATGAGCAATGACGTCTATTTTCAAGTAGGCTTGATTACCTTAATTGCTCTTTCTGCAAAAAATGCAATTCTTATCGTAGAGTTTGCAGTGATCAAGCACCAAGAAGGCTTGCCTTTAGCAGAAGCGGCTTTAGAAGCTGGAAAGCTGCGGTTAAGAGCCATTATGATGACTTCATTAACATTTATACTAGGCGTTGTGCCTTTATTTATGGCCAAAGGAGCTGGGGCAGCCAGCCGTAATTCGGTGGGCACGGGCGTCTTAGGAGGAATGATAACAGCTACCTTTTTAGCCGTTTTTTTTGTTCCTTTTTTCTATAAGCTATTAGAAGAAATAGCAAATTGGAGAGGAAAAAAAGCTGGCTATCCATCCACACAAACTTCTAAAGAAACATCGGACAAGACAAATGTATAATTTAAAGACAAAGGTTTATGAAGGTGGGCGTTTTTTTCTCGCCTGTATAGGCTTATTTATGGTTTCCTCTTGTGTTTTTAGGCCAAATTATACACGTCCACCTGTCAATGTTCCTGAAAATTGGCGCTTGCCTGTTCATGAGGCGTGTGGCTTAGCAAATATCTATTGGTGGCAGCAACTAGGCGATCCTGTATTAGAGGCCTTAATTATTGAAGCTTTAAAAAATAATTACACTCTGCAAGCAGCGATGGCTTCGGTAGAAGCCTATTACAGCCAATTTAGGGCCACTAACTCCCAGCTTTTTCCTCAAATTACGGGGGATGGTAGCGCCTTAAGGCAAGGGCTTTCTGCTCAGTCTAATTTAGGTCTTGCGCAAAACTTACGTTTAATAAATAGCTTTTCTGCCTTGTTATCTTGTGCTTATGAATTAGATATTTGGGGACGTCTAGGTTCTGCTTCTGATGTGGCTTTAGCTCAATATTTAGGGGAAATTCAAGCGCGCCGCACCGTTATCCTTACCTTAGTAAGTGCGCTAGCCAATAGCTATATTACTTTACGTCAATATGATGAGCAATTGCAAGTGGCGCAGCAAACTTTAAACTCCTTTCAAGAGTCTTTGGAATTGATGACAGATCAATGGGAGCAAGGAGAAAGTTCTGAATTACCTATTACCCAAGCCAGCGCTGAAAGAGATACTGCTGCTAGCCTTGTTAAACAACTAGAAGTTAATGTAGCTCAGCAAGAAAATCTTTTATGTATTTTACTAGGGCGTAATCCCGGTAATATTAGGCGGGGTAAAATACTTGAAGAGCTTGCGCAACCTCCTTCCATTCCTGCTGGATTACCCTCCGACGTGCTAGAGCAAAGACCAGATGTGATGCAAGCTGAATTGAATTTAATAGCTGCCCATGCCAATGTGGGAGTGGCTAAAGCTAACCTATTTCCTCGTATATCCCTTACCGGTTACTATGGGAATCAAAGCTTTGCATTAAATACGCTTTTTAAAGGGGCTGCTTGTGCTTGGCAAGTCGGTACGACTTTTAGCGAGCAGATATTTAATGGGGGGCTCTATATTGCTCAATTAGATCAGGCGCATGCGCAAGAAAAGCAAGCTCTGTTTTCCTACTATAACACTATACAAACTGCTTTTAAAGAAGTAGAAAATGCATTGATTAGTCATTCTAAGAGCTTAGAAGTATTAGAAATACAAAAGGATCAGGTGCAAGCTTTGCAAAAATCTCTTGCTCTGGCTTCACTAGCCTATGATAATGGCCAAGTGGATTACTTAAATGTTTTAGATGCCCAAAGAAATCTATTTTCCGCACAGCTTAACTTAGTCCAAGCTCGCAGTGTCACTTATACTACCTTTATTGAAGTCTATAAAGCTCTAGGAGGGGGATGGGTACAAGAGGCGGATACGGTAGCTACTGAAGGGTAAAAATGCGTTTATCCCTAATAAATTATGTTTTTTCCAAGATTTTTTAATCCTTGCTTAGCCTAAATTGGTAATTATTAATTCATTATAAAATATTTAAATTCTAAAAATTTAACCTTGCCCATTCAATAGATCGAAAATAATAAGGGGAATGCAGCCTAAAAGAGTAGGTAATATAAAGGCAAAAGAGCAGCCCTGTACGCAATATTCTTCAAGAAAAGTGGAAAAAAACTAACCGCAGCCAGAGTTTAAAAACTTAAAATGCAAGAAAGAGAGATTTTTAAATTGTAAGTATCTACGCTTCAATTAAATTTGTAAAATTTGCTTGGGGCTGGTGACTTAAATTGATAAATTAGACCTGAAGTTTGCAGCAAAGCCCCAAGCTAACCCTACCAAATTTTACCTGCTTAAAAAAGATGAGAGAGATTATAGTCAGCTTAGCCTTACCTCTCCTTATTTGTTATGGATTATCTTACGCTTAGCATTCAATCTGTTTTTTTTTTATAAAGCGTCCTTTTTATTTTTGGATAGGAAAAATTAGAAAAATGATTCGGCTCTTTTCTCCTACTGCCAGCTACGCATAACATCCTTTTTACCAAGAGGTTTGCAGAGAGGCTACTTTTGCCTTTCAATAGGAGCATGCCGACTCTTACGAAAGGATTAGCGGGGAATCTAAAAGCAGGGCTTAAATTAAAAAGGATGAGCTTGTTTATCATCCTTTAGTGATCTTCTACTTAAAAAAGTCTCCAATCATAAGTTAAACATTTAGCAAGGGAAAAATTTTTTATTTTTCTTGCTTGGAATAGCTCAGCAGCTTAACCTATTATTTTTCTACTAACCTTATTAGTACTCTTATTTTTTGCCATAAAATTTATGCACAGTTTTCATGTTCAAGAGCTTGCGTCTATCTTTGGCATGCCACTGCCAAAAGATCAGGCTGTCTTTAGAGGGGTTAGTGTAGATAGCCGTTTGCATCGGCCAGAAAACTTGTTTTTTTCCCTTCCTGGCGCTCAAACTGATGGGCATCATTTTTTAGAGAAAATAGCTTCTCAAGGATCAAAAGGAGCTGTAGTTAGCAGGGATTATGGTGGCCCAGATTATGGCATGCTATTAATCCGCGTAGAAAATCCTTTAATAGCTCTGCAAAATTTGGCTCAATTGATTATTAAGCAGTCTAAAGCTCGCGTGGTAGCAGTGACCGGCTCTGTAGGTAAAACGACTACCAAAGATTTTATTACGACGATTCTTAAAGAAAAATTTAAGGTAGCCTCTTCTCCCGGCAATAGTAACTCACAGATTGGCGTTCCCTTAGCTATTCTTAATCATACAGAGGGGCAAGAAGAGATCATCGTTTTAGAAATGGGGATGAGCCATCCGGGAAATCTAAAGGCACTCATCAATATAGCCCCACCTGAATGCGCCATAATTACCCAGGTTGCTTTGGCACATGCTTGTAACTTTGATTCGTTAGAGGCAATTGCTTGTGCGAAAGCTGAAATATTAACTCATGCTAGTACCGCGTTAGCGATCCTTCATAGAGACATCATTAATTATTCAGAGATAATAAAAATAGGGCCTTGTCGAAAATTATCCTTTTCTTTTGATCATCCACTAGCTGATTACAGTATTGCTGCTACTCAAACAGATGGTTTAGCTGTTAGGTCAAACGAGCAAATCTATAAGCTCGGTAGCTTTCCTATCTTAGGGAAGCATCACCAAGCTAACTTTTTAGCTGCAGTCGCTTGTGCAGAATATTTCGGTATGAGCCCCAAAGAGATTGCTTTGGGTATGAGCAAGCTAGTTTTACCCGCATCAAGAGGGCAGCTGATAGAAAAAAATGGAATTTTTTTTATCAATGATGTGTATAATGCTTCACCACTTTCTGTAAAAGCTGCTCTTGAAAACATCCCTTCCCCTAAAGAAGGAGGACGTAAGATAGCTGTTTTAGCCGATATGCTAGAGTTAGGCCAATTTTCTAAAAAAGCTCATGAGGAAATTGGAGAGTATGCTTTAAATCAGGTAGATAGTATGTTCTGTTATGGTGCAGAAAGCCGCCTGATATTTGATTGTTGGCAAAAGTACGGTCGATCTGCGTATTGGTATAATCATCGTGCGGAGTTGGTAGATGTTTTAAAGAGCTATTTACGAGAGGGAGATGTGGTGCTGATTAAAGGATCAAAAGGGACCCAGATATCAAAATTATTAGAGGAATGGGAGAGTAGCCCCAATGATCATATTTTTAGTTGACTGGTTGAAATACACATTGAATATTAAAGTTCCTATGGTGTTTACCTACTATTCCACTCGTATGATATTGGCAGCTATAACTTCCTTAATCATTAGCATTTTCTTGGGACCTTATTTTATTAAAAAGCTTTACGAGCTTAAAATTGGCCAAACTATTCGAGTTGAGGACTGCCCTTTACTAGGCCAGCTGCATGAAAAGAAGAAAGATACTCCCACGATGGGAGGGGTATTAATTCTTTTTTCAATGTTAATTTCTATGCTCTTATGGATGGATATCACCCATGTGTTTACCCTCATCTTATTTATCACTACCGTTTGGCTAGGGGTTGTGGGTGGTTATGATGACTACTTAAAACTTAAACATAAAAATCCTAAGGGGTTATCAGGTAAGAAAAAATTATTTTATCAATTTACCTTATCAGCCTTTATAGCTTTATATCTGCTTTGCCCCTCCGTATCTTCCTCTATTCAGATGAAAAATTGGTTTGCCCCTCCTATTGTTAAAGAGCAAACAGCCACTAAGACTAAGTGGGGTCCACTGGTGATGAAACAAGAGGCTACCCATTCCTCGGGTCCTACAGCCATCTCTTTGAAAGATTACGCCACACGCATTTATTTACCTTTCATTAAAAACCACTGGCTGGTTCTTAAGGGGGCCTTGACTCTAGTAGCAGCTTTGTTTATCATGTTTGTGATCACCGGTTCTTCTAATGCGGCGAACTTGACCGATGGCTTAGATGGCTTAGCGGCAGGATGTTTAATTATTGTAGCCGGTTGCTTAGCTTTGATTGCTTTCGTTTCTAACCACATCCAGATCGCGGGCTATTTAAACATCCTTTATATTGAGGGAAGTGGGGAAATAGCTATTTACCTAAGCGCATTGATTGGCGCCTGCTTAGGCTTTCTATGGTATAATAGCCATCCAGCTCAAGTTTTTATGGGCGATACTGGCTCCCTAGCTTTAGGAGGTATCATAGGTGTATCGGCTGTCTTGTTAAAACGTGAATTGCTCCTAGGTCTTGTTGGAGGGATATTTGTCGCCGAAGCATTATCAGTCATCCTTCAAGTGCTAAGTTATAAATATCGTAATAAAAAGCGTATATTCTTATGCGCGCCTTTGCATCATCATTTCGAGTATATGGGGTGGGCTGAAACGAAAGTGGTGACTCGTTTCTGGATCATCGGCTTGCTTTTAGGCATACTTGGCATCGCGTCGCTCAAATTTCAATAAGAATTCCTACAATGAAGCTAAAGAAAAAGAGAGTCTTAGTAATTGGATTAGGTTTAAGTGGACGTGCAGCTGCAAGCTTCTTGCTTAAAAGACAAGCTTATGTATGGGGCGTTGATGACAACTTAGAATTATTAAAAAATCACCAAGAAATCAAGGATTTGATAACTTTAGGGCTTGTAGCCAGGCATGAAGCTGAGAAAATTGAAATTCAAGATTTTGACTTTATTGTTGTTTCGCCTGGCGTTCCTCCTTCCAATCCCCATTATATCCAAGCTCGGCAAGCAGATATTGAAATCTTTGGTGAAGTAGAATTAGCTGCACGTTTTATTAATCAGCCCTTATTAGCCATTACCGGTACCAATGGTAAAACCACTACCACCTTGCTAGTCGCTCATGTATTAAATGCTAGTGGTAAAGCTGCGCGTGCACTAGGCAATTTAGGGGCCCCTCTAACGACAGAATTAGATGCCTTAACAGTGGGTGCAGAAGAGGATATATTGGTGGCAGAATTGAGTTCCTTTCAATTAGAAACTCTTCAAAGCGCTGTGATAGATGCAGGTGTGGTTTTAAATATTACCCCTGATCATCTCGATCGTTATCCTGATCTGCAAACGTATGCGGCGACAAAACTCCATCTTAAAGATTGTTTAAAGCCTGAAGGGAATTTATATGTTTATGAGGCTGTATATAACGAATATAAAAAGCTTTTAGGAGATTTCAAGCCTTTAACCTATGGCTACTCTTCTTCTTGTGATTTTTACCTGGATCCTCAACTAATCTATGGAGAAGGTCAAGATCCCTACCCTTTACCTTTAGCTTATCAGGATGTAAAAAATCATGACGTAGAAAACATGCTGGCAGCTTACGCTTTATGCAAGGAAAGGGGAGTCAATTCTGAACAATTCTTTAACGCTCTTTCAACTTTTAAAAAGCCTGCCCATCGTCTTGAATTTGTACGTTCTTTCAAGGAAATAGCCTACTATGATGATAGCAAGGGAACTAATGTGGATGCTGTTATCCGTGCGGTCACTTCTTTAAAAGGCGAAATAATTTTGATTGCAGGAGGTGTGGATAAAGGAGCTGCCTATACACCTTGGATCAAAGCTTTTGCTGGCTATGTTAAATATGTGTTTGCCATTGGTCAAGCTGCGATGAAGATAAAAAATGATCTATCCTTTAGTCTTCCTGTCGAGGAACGGTCTACCCTAGAAGCAGCAATAAAAGATGCGACAGCTCTTGCAAAACCTGGCCAAGTTGTATTACTATCTCCAGGCTGTTCCAGCTTTGATATGTTTCGCGACTATGTACATAGAGGAGAAGAATTTAAACGTATAGTTAACACCTTAGAATAAAAGATTACCCTTGATGAGGTTCACCAATGAATCGTAGAGATACAATAATTATCGCTGTCCTATTAAATGCAGCGTTGCTAGCTATATTATTTATGATGGCCGTCCGTCATGAGGACCCAACCGATGAATTTCATAACGCTCCTCAGATTATCATGGATGCTAATAAACAATTGACCCCTTCCTCTCAAGAGTTAATTAACTCACCCTCTGATGCTTCTATAAGCTCTACCCCGACAGGCGATGAAATTGACAATGTGCTGAAACACTATGCCGATAGTCCTCATCTTATCCTCGTGGAAGAGGAAGGAGAATTGGGAGATAAGGAACTATCCGCCTCTCTTCCTACCGATAGGTCAGAGTCTCGGCAAATTTCTCCTTTAGAGGCATCTACCCAGCCTTCTCAACTGGTGACTATTACGGTTAAAAAAGGAGATGCCTTAGAAAAAATTGCTCGAGCCAACAATACGAGCGTAGAAGCTATCAAAAAAGCTAATCATTTAACCAGCAATCGCTTAAATATTGGCCAGCTTTTAAAAATTCCTGTAGGCACCAAAAAAAATCATTTAGATCATGGACAACAAAAGCCTTTAGCCGTCAAACAAACTACTCCTATTACTTCCGCAGGGCCAGAGCTTTATACAATTAAAAGTGGGGATAACCCTTGGAAGATTGCTAAACAATTTAATGTCAAGTTTGATGACTTGTTGAAGATGAATAACCTGGATGAAGAAAAAGCCCGCAATCTCCAAGTCGGCGATAGAATTCGTGTAAGATAAAAGATATAGGGTTAAATGGATGAGAATTCTACCTTTGATGAATGCGCATAAAAAAGTGATGGGAAAAAAGTCTACTCTTTCCTTTCCCCCTATCTTTTGCCTGCTTTTTTTATGTGTCTCTATCATTTATGTGCTAGGCCTCATCATGGTCTATAGCACGACTTCAGCTGAAGTGATGGATATGGAATTAAACAAAAGCACCCATCAAGCCTTAATTAAGCAGCTTATGTATGCAGGTATAGGCCTTAGCTTAGCAGGGGGAATAGCAAAAATAGGCTATCGTACCCTAATAACCTTGAGCCCCTGGCTTTTAGGCATTTTTAGCTTTCTATTATTTATAACTTTAATTCCAGGCATTGGCCGCGAAGTGAATGGCTCTAGACGTTGGCTAGCTATTTTAGGCCTATCTTTACAGCCTTCAGAGTTTGTCAAGTATATCATTCCTGCCTACTTTATTCATCACTATCTAAAGTTTTCTGGAAAAGCCTTTACTTTTTATGCCTTCCTTAAGCTGGTAGGTACGATAGCTATTCCTATGCTTTTAATATTAGTAGAACCTAATAATGGCACCACCGCAGTAATAGCTATGTCTGTTCTAGTGCTTTGCATTTTGATGAAAATTAGCTGGAGGTACTGGGCCCTCCCTTTGCTAGCCTGCCTATGTGTAGGAGGAGCCTTTGCCTATCATCTTTCTTATGTCTCTGCACGTCTGAAGGTTTATTTAAATCCCGAGCTAGATCTTAAAGGTAAAGGGCACCAACCTTATCAAGCAAAGATTGCCGCTGGGTCAGGAAGATTATTAGGTAGGGGACCGGGCAACAGCATGCAAAAGCTAAGTTATCTACCGGAAGCCCAGAATGATTACATTGCTGCTATCTATGCCGAGGAATTTGGCTTTATAGGAGTGTGTATATTAATTACTCTTTATCTATCTATTGCTTGCCTAGGCTTTTATATTGCTAATGCCTCCTCCAGCCTAGAAGGATTCTATTTTTGTGCCGTCATTACTTTCTTAGTTACCTTCCAAGCTTTTTTAAATCTAGGCGTAGTATCTGGTTTATTGCCTAGTACAGGCTTAAATTTGCCTTGGTTCAGTCAAGGGGGCAGCTCTTTAGTGGCTAATATTTTAGGGTTAGGGATTATCTTAAATATCTCACAGCATGTGAAGGGCCATTTGAGTGATTTTTCCACTATAGCTTAAGCTTAATGCTCCGCGCTTTTTTTGCATATTCAGCTGCCTTTTTGTAATTACCCTGATTGTAGTAAATCAGGCCTATATTATAACAAGAAGTTGCCACAGCAGGATGATTTTCACCAAAAAGCTTAAGTAAAATGGTAACAGCTTTCTTAGTGTATTCTAGAGCCTGTTTTAAATTGCCCTGCTCTTTATAAATTTGGCCTAAATTGTTGTAAGAGGTTGCGACAGTAGGATGTTTTTTACCAAAAAGCTTTAGGTGAATGGCAAGAGCTTTGCTAGTATATTCTGCCGCCTGTTCTGAATTACCTTGATCTTGGTAAATTTGGCCTAAATTATTGTAAGAGGCTGCCACAGTGGGATGATTTTTTCCATATCGCTTAAGGGTAATGAGCAGCGCTTTGTTGCAATACTCTGCCGCCTTGTCTAAATTGCCTTGGTCTAGATAGATCATTCCCAGGTTATTGTAATCTCTTGCTATGGTAGGATGATTTTC
>NZ_JRXI01000067.1:0-3362 GCF_000813645.1 Neochlamydia sp. TUME1
AAATTATTGTAATCTCTTGCCACAGCAGGATGATTTTCACCAAAAAGCTTAAGGTCAATGGCAAGCCCTTTGTTAGTGTATTCTGCGGCCTGTTCTAAATTACCTTGCTCCATGTAAATGGTGCCCAAATTATTGTAATCTATTGCCACAGTAGGATGATTTTCACCAAAAAGCTTAAAGTCAATGGCAAGAGCTTTGTTAGTGTATTCTGTGGCCTGTTCTAAATTACCTTGCTCCATGTAAATGGTGCCCAAATTATTGTAAGAGGTTGCCACGGTAAGATGGTTTTCGCCAAAAATTTTAAGGTTAATGGCAAGGGCTCTGTTAGTATATTCTACAGCCTGTCCTAAATTGCCTTGATCTTGGTAAATTTGGCCTAAGTTATTGTAAGAGGCTGCCACAGTAGGATGATTTTTACCATAAAGCTTAAAGTCAATGGCAAGAGCTTTGTTAGTATATTCTACCGCCTGTTCTAAATTGCCTTGCTCTTGGTAAATTTGGCCTAAATTATTGTAAGAGATTGCCACACCAGGATGATTTTCACAATATAACTTACTGTAAATAGCAAGTGCTTTTAGGATATGCTCAGCTGCTTTTATTAAATTTCCTTGTTTTTGGTAAAGTAATCCCAGATTGGTGTGATGTGTTGCTATATTGTGATGATTATCACCAAATAATTCAGTGGTAATATTCTCCGCTTTTTTTATATATTCAGCTGCTTTTGCTAAATTGCCTTGGTTTAGGTAGATTTGCCCTAGGTTGTGGTAACAAGTTGCCACGCTAGGATGATTTTCATCAAAAAGCTTCTTTTTAATATCTAGTGCTTTTTGTGAGTACTCGATTGCTTTTGCTAAATTTCCTTGTGCCTCATAAATTGTTCCCAAATTGGTGTAGCTATTTGCTATGCTGGAATGATTTTCACCCAACAGCTTCCTTTTGATATCCAGCGCTTTCTGAGAATGCTTAATTGCTTTTACTAGATTTCCTTGTTTTTGGTAAATACAGCCTAAATTATTATAATACCTTGCTATATTAGGATTAACTTTATTATCTGAATTTTGATGAATTGTAAGCGCTTGTTGGAGGTATTTAGCCGCCTTATTTAGATTTCCTTTTTCAGCATAAATAAGCCCAAGAATATTAAATATGTTAGAATTTCCTAAATCTACTTTTTTTGCTAAGCGATACCACTTTTTTGCCTCATCTAGTAGACAAAGTCTTAAAGCTATATCTCCTTGGGTTTCATATGAATCATCATTTAATTTTGAAGATTGAAGTGTTTCTTCATTGCCTGCTAAGAAATCTTGAATGGCTTGATAGAAAGGAATAAAGATACAATAGATTTTTTTTATCTTTTCTAGAGCTGCAGGATTTAAAACAAACTGCTTTTGAATAAGTATAGGGTTTTCAAATCCAAAAGGCTTAATGAGAGGATTCATTATTTCCTTTTGGGCTTGATAATGAGAGTAGGTCTCAAGACGCATAAATAAAGCTATGCTTATCCAATCTTTTAACTTTTCAGCGGTATTTTCTGTTATAATCTCTAATTCCGTTAGTCTATCAATCCTAGCAAAAGTGTTGGAATCCGCTACTTTTTTAAGGAGTGCTAGCCTGTCTAAAGCCAAATGAGGAAAACGATAAAAATTATTTTTTACTTTAAAAAGCATGCCTTCCTTGTCTAAATCACCTATTCCTGGGTTAAAAGTTTCCATATCCTCTTGAACTAGGTGATGCTTGGCTAGATATAGACGTAGATCAAAGTCTTTGCGACAAAGCTTGCCAAGCTCGTCCTGAGCATTTTTCCTATAGTGCTTAGTTAGCTTCTCACTTCCTACCAAATGAGTGAAGTTTAGTAATTCCATGGAAAGATGAGGCTCTTTTTTATGCCACCACTGGCCTTTTTCATCTTTACCAACATAATGCGCCATTTTCTCAGGCGTTTGGATAAGCTCAAATGTTTGGCGATTGCCAGAGGGGGTTTTACAACCTTTTCCTTCTGCTCCTTCACCATCAAAGGCAAAGCCTCTAGGAGTAACGCTATCAAAAAAATTAATCTCTTTTATGCAGGGAATATTTAAAGCAGGTAGGATTGTCTCTCCTAAGTTGATCACTTTTAAGTGAAGAAGAGCTGTTAGACGTCTGAAATAATCTTTGTTTCCAGAAGTGTCTTCTTGTATAAGAATGCCGAACTCTAGATCGGAGTAAGGGGTCATCTCTTCCCTCGCTAACGAACCAAATCCTATCATTGCATATTCACAGGGCGCAGATCCTAAAACCTCTTGAGCTTGATCTACAAGACTCTTAAAGAAAGCTTTTATCCCCCGGGCAATCTCACTATACAGCTTTCGGACTTCCTCAGATGAAGGATTTGGGCGGATAAGTTGAATTTTTTTCTCTATTTCTTCTCTAAACTTTTTTAATTCTCCGCGATTATTTTCAAATTGCTTTTTGGATGTAGGAATATCTATAGGTTCTCCTCTGCAAGCCTTAATAAGCAAAATTTCGACTTTTAATAGCTTTTCTTTAATATTTTCTTGCTCGTCTAAAGAGGTATTATGCAGGGCATAATTATAAAGCCCTGCGGCTTGGAGGAATGCTTGCGAAGTTCCTTTTATTAAATAGATATCGCCTAGTTTTTCTATACATAATCTTGTCTGAATAGGATCTTCTTCTTGGATAGCAAGCTTTAAAACGTGAGTATAATTCTCTTCTAGCCGGTCTGCGGATAAGAAATTATTGCTCTCGTCAATTGGGAAAGGGGATGTAGCTAAATGGCTTGAAAGTTTATCAAGATAGGGTTTTAGGTTCTGAGGTTGATAGAGCTGCAAGAACTTAACATTATTAGGCATGTGTTGTTTAAACACACGGGCACAGCTTCTTGCATCAAGAATTTTTCTTAATTCGTCTTCACTTAAATTACTAAAAGAATGAAAAATCTGTTTGAAAATTTTTAAAGGTAGATTAGCCAAGGGACTAGGAGGGCCAAAAGCGTTATCTTTTGCTATAGGAGGGGAGTGGCTTTCAGTGAATAATGGAGTAGACCTGTATACGTTCGCTAAACTCATTGGCTTGACCTTCTTTTAGGCTGACTTACATTCCAAAGGGTAAAGAGTTGTTTGTAATCCTATTACACCCTTACATTTTAAAGAAGGGCAAAAAAATTATTTTTCATTTTCTTATATAAAAGTAAAATTTAAAAGGCAATTTTTATATTTTTAAATAAAGATACCTAAATAAGACGCAGGGAAATTGCATGAAGATTTTATTTGTCCTAGACAGTACTTGAACTGACAAACATGAGTTACCTGGCAGGTACTATTTCTGTCAGTTGTAACTGTCCTAGACAGTACTTGACCTGACAC
>NZ_JRXI01000068.1:0-1596 GCF_000813645.1 Neochlamydia sp. TUME1
CTTGCAGATTGTTATAACCCTTTATCACCTCTGGATGGTCTCTATCATAAAGCTTTAGATTGATATCGATAAATTTGCTGATATACTCAGCCGCTAGTTCTAAATTTCCTTGGCCTTTGTAGATCATTCCTAGGTTACTATAATCTCTTGCCACCGCAGGATGATTTTCTCCATAAAGTTTAAGATCAATTGCGAGCGCTTTATTGCTATACACCGCTGCTTTCTCTAAATTGCTTTTATTGTGATAAATTGCTCCTAGGTTGTTATAGTCTCTTGCTATTGCAGGATGATTTTCACCATAAACCTTAAGATCGATAGTGAGCGCTGTGATGCTATACTCAACTGCCTTATCTAAATTGCCTTGGTCTAGGTATATTGTTCCTAGGTTATTGTAATCCCTTGCCACGGTGGGATGATTTTCACCATAAACCGCAAGGTCGATAATAAGCGCTTTTCTACTATATTCAGCTGCTTTTTCTAAATTACCCTGGGCTTTAAAGATTAATCCTAGGTTGTTATAGCAAATTGCTAGTGTAAGATGATTTTCACCATAAAGTTTAAGGTAAATGGTGAGTGCTTTGGTGCTATGCTCTGCTGCTTTCTCTGTATTGCCTTGGTCTTGATAGATTTGTCCTAAATTACTGTAATCTCTCGCCGCCTTGGGATGATTTTCACCAAAACACTTAAAATTAATGCTAAGCGCTTTAGTACTGTAATCTATCGCTTTGTCTAAATTACCTTGGTTTTGGTAAATTGTTCCTAAGTTGCTGTAGCAATCTGCCATTTCGGGATGATTTTCGCCGTAAAGCTTAAGATCAATGGCAAGCGCTTTGTTGTAATGCTCCACGGCTTTATCTAAGCTGCCTTGGTCTTGATAGATTTGCCCTAGACTCCTGTAATCAATTGCCACCCGGGGATGGTTTTTACCAAAATGCTTAAGGTTGATCTTAAGCGCTTTAGTGCTATACTCTGCTGCTTTGTCTAAATTACCTTGGGCTTTATAAATTTGTCCTAGGTTATGGTAACTAATTGCCACTGTGGGATGATTTTCACTATAAACCTTAAGATCTATGTTAAGCGCTTTGGTGCTATACTCTGCCGCCATATTTAAATTGCCCAGGTGTCGGTAAATTTCTCCTAAATTATTGTAATCTCTTGCCACTGTGGGATGATTTTCACTATAAACCTTAAGATCTATGTTAAGCGCTTTGGTGCTATACTCTGTCGCTTTGTCTAAATTCCCTTGTTCTAGGTAAATTTGTCCTAAATTGTTATATAGATTAGCTATCGCAGGGTGGATCTCTCGATAAAGATCAAGGTTAATAGAAAGCGCTTGCTTGCAGTATTCTATAGCTTTGTCTAAATTGCCCTGCTCTTTGCAGATTTGTCCCAGATTGTTATAATTTCCTGCTACGGTAGGATGACTTTCTCCATAAAGTTTAGCATCAATATTAAGCGCTTTAATGCAATATTCTGTTGCCTTGTCTAAATTGCCTTGGGCTTGATAAATTTGTCCCAGATTGTTATAATTTGTTGCTACGATAGGATGGCTTTCTCCGTAAAGTTTAACGTCAACGTTAAGCGCTTTAATGCAAT
>NZ_JRXI01000069.1:0-26559 GCF_000813645.1 Neochlamydia sp. TUME1
TGATAAATTTGTCCCAGATTGTTATAATTTGTTGCTACGGCAGGATGATTTTCTCCGTAATTTTTAACGTTAACAGCAAGCGCTTTGTTGCTATGCTCCGCTGCTTTGTCCAAATTGCCTTGGGCACGATAGAGGGTTCCTAGGTTATTGTAACAAATTGCTACGGTAGGATGATTTTCACCAAAAACCTTAAGTTTAATTGTAAGCGCTTTAATATTGTACTCTGTTGCTTTATCTAAATTGCCTTGCGCTTTGTATATTAATCCTAAGTTGCTGTAGTCTCTTGCCACCGTAGGGTAAGTTTCTCCATATAGGTCAAGGTTAATGGCAAGAGCTTTAATGCTATATTCGGCTGCTTTATCTAAATTGCCTTGATCAAGGTAAATGATTCCCAGGGCATTTAAAACCTCAGCATTATTTGGGTTATCGTTTTCTGCTAGAAGATACCATTCTTCTGCTTTTTTATGCTGAAAAAGTCTGCGGGCTATATTACCTTGCGTCTCAGGTGAGTTATCTTCTAAATTAGAAGACTTAAGTCTGTCTTCATGACCGGCTAAGAATTCTTGAATAGCTTGATGGAAAGGAATGAAGATACAATAAATCTTTTTTATTTTTTTTAGGGCTTCCTGCTCTAAAGCAAACTGTTTTTTAATAAGGTCTGGATCATCAAATCCAAAAGGCTTGATCAAAGGATTCATCATATGCTGTTGCGCTTGATAATGAGAGTAGGTTTTAAGGCGCATAAATAGCGCTATACTCATCCAATCTTTTAACTTATCAGCTGCACTATCTGCTACTACTCCTAGCATGTTTAGTTTATCAATTCTAGTAAAAGTGTCCGAGGCCTCTACATTTTTAAGAAGCGCTAATCTATCTAATGCCAGGTGAGGAAAACGATAAAAATCATTTTTAACTTGGAAAAGCATACCCTCCTTTTGTAAATCAGCCATTCCTGGGTTAAAGGCTATCATATCATCTAGCACAAGGTGTTGCTTGGATAAGTGCTGTCGAAGGGAGAATCCTTCTTGGTAAGAAATATCAAGTTTTTTTTTGAGGACTTCGCTATATTCCTTAGTTAATACAAGATTGCCTAGCAGATGAGTAAAAGTTAGCAATTCCATGGGAAGATGAGGCTCTTTCTCATGCCACCATTTCCCTTTTTCGTCCTGTGCAATATATTCCGCCATCTTGTTAGGGGGTTGGATGAGCTCAAATGTCTGGCGATTTCCAAAAGGCGTTTTACAGCCTTTACCTTGTACTCCTTCCCCATCGAAGGCAAAGCCTCTGGGTGTAACGCTATCGAAGAAATTAGCCTTTCTTATGCAAGGAATATCCAAAGCAGGCAGGATGGTTTCCCCTAAATTGATTACTTTTAAATGAAGAAGGGTTGTAAAATACTTAAAATATTCTCTATTTTTTCCAGTGTCTTCTTGCATAAGAATACCAAACTCTAAATCGGAGTAGGGGGTCATCTCTTCTCTAGCTAGAGAGCCAAACCCTATCATGGCATATTCGCAGGGTTGGGGCCCTAAAATGTCAAAAACTTGTATTGCAAGGCGTCTAAAAAAGAATTTTATCTGTTGAGTAATCTCACCATACAGTTCTCGGACTTCCTCAGATGAAGGATCTGAGCCGAGAGCTTGGATTTTCTCTTCTATTTCATTCCTAAATTTTTTTAATCCTTTGCGATTATTTTCAAATTGCTTTTTGGTTGTAGGAATATCTACAGGTTTTCCTTTGCAAGCCTTACTAAGCAAAATTTCGGCTTTTGATAGCTTTTCTTTAATAATTGCTTGCTCGTCTAAAGAAGCATTATGTAGAGCGTAATTATAAAGTCCTGCAGCTTGAAGGAGCGTTTGCGTCGTTCCTTTGATTAAATGGATATCACCTAATTTTTCAATGCAGAATCTTGCCTGGACAGAATCTTCTTTTTGGACAGCAACTTTTAAGACTTGTGTGTAATCTTCTTCTAGCCTATCTATTAATAAAAATGTATTGTCCTCGCCGATAGAAAAGAGTTTTTTATCTAAATATTTTGCAAGCTTATCAAGATAGGATTGTAGCTTCTTAGGTTGATAGAGTTGCAACAATTTAATATTACCAGGTATGAGTTGTTTAAACACTTGAGCACAGCTTCTTGCATCAAGGACTTTTCTTAATTCGTCTTCAGTTAATTTGCTAAAAGAATGAAAAATTTGTTGGAAAATTTCTAAAGGTAGGGTAGTTAGAGGACTAGATGGGTCGAATGTATCATTTTTATCCCTCTTATTAAAATTTTGCCTGGTTGTTAAAAATTTTTTATTTTCACCTGTTTTAGCTACCCTGCTAGCTTTATCATGAGGATAAAGATAACGGCTCTTGCTAAAACGGTCAGTAGGGGAAGCTGTTTGATTTAAAAAGAGAGGGTTATCTTGTCCTAAAAACTTTTGTGCATAGACAAAATGGCCACCTAGATCAACAATAAGGATATATTCTTCAGGTCTTTCTCCCGGAGAAATAGTTTTCCATTCTTGGGAATTATCTTCCGTAGATGAGCTTGCTTTAGGAAAAATTAGTCTATCATGAATACCGCAAGCCAGCTGTTCTTCGTTAAGTGTCACCAATCTAATAGGGATTGATAAGGCTGTGGCTAATAGGTCTCCTTCGCCCAATCCACTTATCCAAGTTCTTTTTCCTTTTATTTTTTCAGCTCTTTCATTGTTCGTGTATTTAACAACGTCTGAGAGTACTTGCCTTAAATAAAAAACTTTATCAGGGCTTCCATCTAGCAAAGGTATTTCCCTAGAAAGACAGTTATAGCTTCCTAAAAAAGCACTAAAAAAGCAATCACCGTCACTTGGCACACCTTTTAATTTAAAGCCTTCTCTGCTTAGATAATTGGCAGCAGTATTTACTTTGGCTACGATTGAGTCATCAATGATAGCGGTAGGGTTATGCCACAAGGATTTGGCTATTTGATGGTGATCCCATTGATTAGAAGAAAGACTTAACAGAGATGATATATCTCCTGTATTTTGATTTTCTTCAAGTTTTTTACGCTCAAATATTCTTGAATAGATTTTTTTCCATTCCTCAGTTTCTTCAATTAGTTGCTTCCATTCTTTACAAACACTTCTTGCATTAGATAAATCTTGCTGGCCTAGTTCCTTGAAAATCTTTAAGCTAATTTCTTCATACGGGCCTAGCTCCCGATAAGGCTTTTCTTTTGCTAGTTTCTTAAACGCAGTAAATATGAAAGGGGTGATCGAGGAGCTTCCAAAGTTCATGAGTTTAGCCTTTTTTTAAGGTTACATGCATCGCTGCAGGTGATTAGCATTTCTTATAGCTTTCCTATCCATTTGAATAATACTTTTCAAGAAAAATTAAAAATACTACGAGTTGAAAAAACTATGTTTATAATCTCAAAGCGGGATTTATCTCTCTACACGGTCTCTTTTCGCTTAATAATGTAATCTTATTGAGCATATGATTGCATAAAGTGCTGTCTAAAAATGTATTAGAGGTTAACTTAAATATCTTAAAAGATCTGAAGACCCTGGGTATGATTTTTCCTTACGGCTTAAGCTTAATGCTCTGCGCTTTTTTTGTATATTCAGCTGCCTTTTTTGAATTTCCTTGTGCTTTGTATATTTGTGCCAGCTTGCTGTAAAGACGCCTTACTTTGATATTATTTTCACCTAATAGCTTAGTATTCATATTGAGCGCTTGATTGATGCACTTAGCGGCTTTCTCTAAATTTCCTTGTTTCTGATAGATTGACCCTAGAGCATTATAACCTAATGCCACTGTAGGATGTTTTATGCCGCAACGTCTAATATTAATTTCGAGTGCTTTCTTGGTATGCTCAGCCGCCTTGTCAAAATTGCCTTGCTTTTGATAGATTTGGCCTAAATTGTTGTAAGAGTTTGCTACATTAGGATGATTTTCGCCAAAAAGCTTAAGGCGAATGGCAAGGGCCTTTTCAGTATATTTTAAAGCCTGTCTTAGATTGCCCTGACCGTGGCAAATTTGGCCTAAATTATTGTAAGAAGTTGCCACACCAGGATGATTTTCACCAAAAAGCTTAAGGTTAATAACAAGCGCTTTGTTGGTATACTCTTTCGCCTTATCTAAATTGCCTTGGTCTTGGTATATTGTTCCTAGGTTATAGTAATCGGTTGCCACATGGGGATGATTATCACCATAAAATTTAAAGTTAATGGCAAAGGCTTTGTTGGCATACTCAGCCGCTTTGTCTAATTTGCCTTGGCTTTGGTATATCGTTCCTAGGCTATTGTAATCGGTTGCCACATGGGGATGATTATCACCATAAAATTTAAAGTTAATGGCAAAGGCTTTGTTGGCATACTCAGCCGCTTTGTCTAATTTGCCTTGGCCTTTGTAGATTTGTCCCAGATTGCTATAATTTGTTGCCACGGTGGAATGATTTTCACCAAAAAGCTCAAGATTAATGGCGAGCGCTTTGCTAATATACTCTGCTGCTTTGTCTAAATTACCTAGCTCTTGGTAAATTATTCCCAGATAGTTGTAATCTCTTGCCACTTTAGGATTATTTTCACCAAACAGCTTAAGGTCAACAACAAGCGCATTGTGGCTATATTTTACCGCTTGCCCTAAATTGCCTTGCTCTCGGTAGATTGCTCCTAGGTTGCCGTAATTTGTTGCCACGTTGGAATGGTTTTCACCAAACAGCCTAAGATTAATAGCAAGTGCTTTCTTAGCATACTCAGCCGCTTTGTCTAATTTGCCTTGTTCTTTGTAGATTTGTCCTAGGTTATTGCAATAACTTGCTACGGTAGGATGATTTTCACCAAACAGCTTAAGGTCAATAGCAAGAGCTTTCTCAACGTGCTCAGCCGCTTTGTCTAAGTTGCCATGTTCTTGGTAGATTGCTGCCAGATTGTTGTAGCTAATTGCCAAGGTGGAATGATTTTCATCAAAAAGCTTAAGGTTAATAGCAAAAGCTTTGTGGCTATATTCTATCCCTTTGTTTAAGTTGCCTTGCTCTTGGTAGGTTATTCCTAAGTTGTTGTAACTAATAGCCGTGGTGGGATGATTCTCACCAAACAACTTAAGATTAATAGCAAGTGCTTTCTTAGCATACCCAGCCGCTTTGTCTAAGTTGCCTTGTTCTTTGTAGATTTGTCCCAGATTGTTATAATGCGTTGCCACGGTAGGATGATTTTCATCATAAAGATTAAGGTTAATAGCAAGCGCTTTGTGGCTATATTCTATTGCTTTATCTAAGTTGCCTTGTTTTTGAAAGATTCTCCCTAGATTGTTGTAATTACTTGCCACGGTAGAATGATTTTCGCCAAACAGCTTAAGGTCAATAGCAAGAGCTTTCTCAGCGTGCTCAGCCGCTTTGTCTAAGTTGCCTTGTTCTTGGCAGATTGCTGCCAGATTGTTGTAGCTAATTGCCACGGTACGATAATTTTCATCAAAAAGCTCAAGTTTAATAGCAAGCGCTTTGTGGCTATATCTTAACGCTTTATCGAAGTTGTCTTGTCTTTGGTAGATTTGTGCTAGGTTGTTGTAACAACTTGCTACAGTAGAATGATTTTTACCAAAAAGCTTAAGATCAATAGCAAGAGCTCTCTCAGCATGCTTAGCCGCTTTATCTAAATTGCCTTGTTCTAGGTAGATTGCTCCTAAATTGTTATAACAAATTGCCACTGCGGCATGATTTTCACCAAACAGCTCAAGGTCAATAGCAAGTGCTTTAGCGCTATATTCTAATGCCCTATTTAAATCGCCTTGCTGACGGTAAATGTCTCCGAGGGCACCTAACACTTTTGAGTTGTGTGGATTTGCTTTTGTTGCTAGAAGATACCTCTTCTCCGCTTTTTTATGTTGAGAAAGTCTACGGTGTATATCCCCTTGCGTCTCTGGTGAGTTATCCTCCAAATCAGACGATTTAAGTTCGTCTTCATTGCCTGCTAAAAATTCTTCAATGGCTTGGTAAAAAGGAATAAAGATCCGGTAGATCTTTTTTATCCATTTTAAACTTTTATGATCTAAAGCAAACTGCTGTTTAATAAGATTTGGATCCTCAAATCCAAAGGGCTTGAGGAGAGGATTCATCATTTCTTTTTGCGCTCGATAATGAGAATAAGTTTTAAGACGCATAAATAATGCTAGGCTCATCCAATCCTTTAACTTTTCAGTAGCTCCTTGTGTTATAATCCCTAGCTCACCTAGCTTGTCAATCCTAGTAAAAGTGTTGGGAACTGTTACTTTTTTAAGAAGAGCTAGCCGGTCAATAGCTAAATGAGGAAACCGATAAAAATCATTTTTAACTCGAAAAAGCATCCCATGCTTGCCAAAATCACCCATTCCCGGATTAAAAGTTTCCATATCAGCTAGCGCAAGGTGCTCTTTAGCTAAATACTGGCGCAGATCCAGGCTTCCTTGATAGGTCATATCAAGCACCTCTCGAATTTTCTCATCATAAGCTTTAGTTAACTCCCCATTGCCTAGTAAATGAGTATGGTTTAGTAATTCCATAGGAAGATGGGGCTCTTTTTCATGCCACCACTGGCCTTTTTCATCCTTACCAACATATTGAGCCATTTTTTCAGGAGTTTGGATAAGCTCAAATGTCTGGCGATTTCCAAAAGGAGTTTTACAACCTTTACCTTTCGCTCCTTCACCATCAAAGGCAAGGCCTCTAGGCGTAAGGCTATCGAAAAAATTAGCCTCTTTTATGCAGGGAATATTTAAAGCAGGTAGAATCGTTTCGCCTAAGTTAATCACTTTTAAGTGAAGAAGATTTGTTAGGCGCTTGAAATAATCTCTATTTGCAAAAGTATCTTCTTGTATAAGAATGCCAAACTCTAAATCGGAGTAAGGGGTTAACTCTTCTCTAGCTAAAGAACCAAAGCCTATCATTGCATATTCGCAGGGTGGAGTTCCTAAAGTATCAAAAACTTGTATTGCAAGGTTTCTAAAAAGAATTTTTATCTGTTGAGTAATCTTACCAAATAGGTCTCGAACTTCTTCAGGAGAAGGATCTGAGCCGAGAATTTGGATTTTCTCTTCTATTTCATCCCTAAATTTTTTTAATCCTTCGCGATTATTTTCAAATTGCTTTTTGGTTTTAGGAACATTTACATCTTCTCCTTTGCAAGCCTTACTAAGCAAAATTTCGACTTTTGATAGCTTTTCTTTAATAATTGCTTGCTCGTCTAAAGAGGCATTATGTAGAGCATAATTATAAAGCCCTGCAGCTTGAAGAAGGGCTTGCATTTTTCCTTTGATTAAATGGATATCACCTAATTTTTCAATGCAAAATCTTGTCTGGGTAGAATCTTCTTTTTGGACAGCAACTTTTAAGACTTGGGTGTAATCCTCTTCTAGCCTATCTATTGATAAAGATGTATTGTCTTCGCCAATAGAAAAGAGGTTTTTATCTAAATAATTAGAAAGCTTGTCAAGATAGGATTGTAGTTTCTTAGGCTGATAAAGCTGCAAAAAATTGACATTATTAGGCATGTGTTGTTTAAACACACGGGCACAGCTTCTTGCATCAAGGATTTTTCTTAATTCGTCTTCAGTTAAACTGCTAAAAGAATGAAAAATCTGTCTGAAAATTTTTAAAGGTAGAGTAGCCAAGGGACTAGAAGGGTCAAAAGTATTATCTTTTGCTATAGGAATGGGGGTGTTTTCAATGGATAAGAGGGTAGACTTGTGTACGTTCTCTACATTCATTTGTTTATCCTTCTTTTAAGTTGGCTTGTATTTCAATGCGTAGGAAGAGCTAGTTATGACCTTTTACATCCATTCCATATATTTTCAAGAGGGTTGTAAAAAATAATTTTACCTTTCATATAAAAATAAACTTAAAAAAGCAACTATTATAATTTTTTTGCATAATTTTTAAGCAGATGCTATTTAGTATAAATGATTTATTTCTTGGCATAAATCTTTTGCAATCTTGCTTTTCATTGAATTTTTTTAATTTAAGGGAAGTAAGAGAATGTTTAGTCATTCTTTGCCTACAAAAAAAATATGTTTATTGCTTTAAAATATAGTTTATTACTGAGCGGTTAACATACAGATGAAAACGCCTCTATTTTTGTCTATTTAAAGTCATTCTTCTTCCTTGGAACAGATTTCTTATCATTCGCTGGAATTAGAAATCCCAGTTTTGTAATAGTAGACACCTTTAATGGCAGGAGCGGAAGATGGGTAAAAGAATTATTATTACTGCAGGGGGTACGGGAGGCCATATTTATCCTGCTATTGCTTTAGGCAAGCAGCTTATGGTAGCAGATGGCTCTCTTGAACTTTTGTATGTAGGCGGAAATCTTGATATTAACCCCTATTTTGATAAAGATCTCTTCCGCTACCAGGCGATCTCGTGTGCTACTTTTATAAATAAATCTCCTTGGGAAACTTTAAAAGCTTCTTACAAGATTTTAAAGGGTATAAAGCAAAGCTGCAAAATCATTAATGAATACCGTCCTGATATGGTAGCAGGATTTGGAAGCTATTATACCTTGCCTATGCTTCTAGCTGCCAAAGCTAAAGAAATCCCTTTCATCCTTCATGAAGCTAATAGTGTTCCCGGAAAAGTTAATCGTTGTTTGGCAAAGTATGCTTCCTTTGTAGGCATCCATTTTCCTGATACGGCAGGTTTTTTAGGAGGAAAAACTTATGAAGTGGGTATGCCATTGCGTCCAGAATATTATAAGGGAGGTAGCTCTTCCTCTAAAGCACGTGAATTCTTTGGGCTAGAGAAAGAGCGAGATACTATTTTAGCTTTTGGAGGCTCACAAGGAGCTTTAAATCTGAATAATTTGGTTAGCGAAGCTTTGGTTCAGCACTTAAAGCATGCTAAAGAGCAATGGCAGATTATTCATTTAACAGGCGATGCTTCTACTTCTCAATTTTTAAGAGAAGAATATCAAAAAGCAGGCATTAAGGCTTGCGTCAAACCTTTTGAGAACCATATGGAGTTAGCATGGCAGGCGGCAGATATCTCCATTACCCGTGCAGGGGCAGGTAGCATTGCTGAGCAGATGGAGTTTGAGGTACCTGGGATATTAATTCCTTATCCTTATGCTACCGATAACCATCAGGAAAAAAATGCGGCTTTTCTAGTAGAAAAAGTAGGGGGAGCTTTAAGGTGCCAAGAAAAGGAATTAAATGCTTTTGATTTAGCGGGTGAAATAGAATCTCTTACCCTAGAAAAAAGGAAAAAGATGAGCCAAGCGATGCAAAATTACAAGATCAACCACCGGCCTAAAGAGTTTTATACGCTTATTTTGGAGGCGCTCCACCTATGATTTCAGAGGTAAAGCACTTTCATTTTATTGGCATCGGTGGCATCGGCATGAGCGGTTTAGCACGTATTCTTTTAAAAAAGAAGATGGTTGTAACTGGCAGCGACATGCAAGCCAACTATGTAACGGAAGAATTGTCCAAAAATGGAGCTAAAATATTTATCGGCCATGCGGCTCATCAAGTTCCTGCTCATGCCGCTGTCATCTACAGCTCAGATATTAAGGCTGATAATCCAGAATATTATGCTGCTTTACAGCAGGGGTGCTTAATGCTTCATCGTTCTGACCTGCTCTTGTACTTAATGCGGGAGCAGAAAACTTTAACGGTGGCAGGAACGCATGGTAAAACTACTACCTCGGCTCTTTTAGCCTGGGTAATCATGCAGGCAGGCTTGGATCCTTCCTATGCGGTGGGAGGAATGCTTTCTCCTTCTAATTCAAATGCTGGACATGGGGAAGGGAAATATTTTATAGCCGAAGCTGATGAAAGTGATGGCACCTTTCTTAAGTATCATTCTTATGGAGGCATTATCACTAATATTGATGCCGATCATCTTAATTACTTTGGCAATATGGAGAGCTTAATTAAGGCTTTTAGCCAATTTTTAAGCAAAGTGGAAACATCGGAGCATCTTTTTTGGTGTGGGGACGATAAGCATCTTCTTACTTTAAAGCCTCAGGGTGTTTGCTATGGATTTGGCAGCCATTGTGAGCTACAAGTTAGTAACTTTTCTCAAAAAGGATGGGAAATCTCTTTTGACGTAGATTTTAAAAATTGTCATTATTCTTCTATTCAGTTGCCAATGGTAGGACGTCATAATGCTCTTAATGCTGCGGCAGTGCTAGGCCTAGCTTTAAGCTTAGGGATTCCAGAAAATAGAATCCGTGCAGCTTTTCTTTCGTTCGGTGGTATTAAGCGTCGCTGCGAAAAAAAGGGCGAGAAGCATCATATTTTAATGCTTGACGATTATGCTCACCATCCAACAGAGATAAAAGCCACCCTAGAAGGTATACATCAAGCTGCAGGAGGACGGCGCCTGATTGCTGTTTTCCAACCGCATCGTTACTCCCGTACTCAAGATTGCTTGGGATTATACAAAGATGTTTTCGATGAAGCTGATGAGGTATTTATCACGGAGATATATGCTGCCGGCGAAGCACCTATAGAGGGGGTTTCTTCAATAGAAATTATCAAGGAAATAGAGGCTAAAGGAATAAAAAAAATTCATGCGGTGCAGCGGTACGATCTAGCCTCTCTACTTTTTGATTTTGTTCATCCACATGATATTGTTGTTTCTATGGGAGCCGGCGATATTACTAAGCTTTCTCACGAGCTGCTCGAATTATTCGGGCAACGAGCGCCACGTAAGCTTAAAGTGGGGCTGGTCTTTGGAGGGCGCTCAGTAGAGCATGAGGTCTCATTTTTATCGGCTAGCCATATTTGTAAATATGTATCACTAGAGCTTTATGAGATTAAGTATTTTGGTATAACAAAGCAGGGACAGTGGCTTGCAGAAGATAATAATATGCAGGCGCTTAAAAAGCGCATGCAGGAGCTAGCAGCTGCAAAAACTATTCCCTGTATAGAGGCAAGTGTCTTTGGTCAATTAATGGAGTGCGATCTGTTTGTGCCTATTTTGCACGGTCCTTATGGCGAAGATGGAACCATTCAAGGTTTTTTTGAAATTCTCGACAAAGCTTATATAGGCCCTGATCATGTCTATGCGGCTATCGCTATGGACAAAGCTCATACCAAACATCTTATGCAAGCTCATCAGATAACTACCTTGCCTTTTGTAGAACTCACCTATAAAAAGTGGAAAACAGATAGTACCTCAATTATTCAGTCGATTCAAAATAAATTAAATTTTCCGCTTTTTATAAAGCCTGTGCATTTAGGATCAACGATCGGCGTACAAAAAGTCACGCATGCTGATAGCTTATATTCTGCTATCCAGGAAGCTTTTCAATATGACTTTAAATTAATAGTAGAGGAAGGGCTTACAGATTTTAGGGAAATAGAATTTGCAGTTTTAGGTAACGAAAATGCAGAAGTGTTCCCTCCTGGTGAAGTGTTTTCTCAAGGCCATGTTTACGATTTTCAATCTAAATATGGGGCAAACAGTATGAAAACCATTCCTCAAGCTTCTTTATCACCCGAAAAAAATAGGGAGGGGATAGAGCTAGCTTCAGCTGCCTATCAAGCAATTGGAGGGACAGGAATGGCACGCGTAGATTTTTTTCTTGATGCTAATGAAAAATTTTGGCTAAACGAAATTAACCCTATCCCAGGATTTACTTCTCTTAGCCTTTATCCTATGATATGCCAGCTAAATGGAATGGGGGGAGAGGAGCTATTCAATCGCTTAATTATACTCGCGCTTGAAAGAAAACGAAGAGATGCTATTTTATGTAGGCAGCGCTAAAGCTTTTAGGGATGCCTAACTACATCTTTTCATTTAATTACTTATGCGAGAGCATCTTTGCAGGAAGTGAGAAAAAATGATATGATCTGGCTGAGCGAGGAGCTAGCAAAAATAGTCCTGAATTTTATGTTTATCAAAAGAGGGGAGTGATCTTACCACCAGAGTGCTTCTACCATCTTCATTCCTTTAGGTTAAAAATTCTTATGAGAAAAAAACAAGAGAAGCTTTCCATACGTACAGCTTGTTTATGGATTATGCTTTTTACTCTAGCCATTTCCGGATCTGCTTTTGTAGGTTTGATTTATTATAAATATATAAAAAGACAGCGCTTATATAATTCGCAGTATAACATTGTAGCTATTGCGCAAACTACTCCTGATAAAGAACCTCTGAAAACAGCTTATCTTGCAGAGCTTCTTAACCTATCTATTGATCAGCCAACGAATATCTTTCGCTTTAATACCCAAGCAGCTCAGCAAAAACTTTTAAATTCTCCTTTGATTACCCATCCCTATGTAAAAAAAATTCTTCCAGGAACTATTTATGTTGATTACGAGTTAAGGAAGCCTTTTGCTTATCTGTTAGATTATCATAACACTGTGATTGATCGGGAAGGTGTGACTTTTCCCTTTAAGCCTTTTTTTACTCCTAAAAAGCTACCAGAAATATACTTAGGAATAACAGATGCTTCACCTTTGAGTTGGGGAAAACCTCTCCAAGAAATTAAATGCAAGCTTGCCCTTTATCTAATTGATCTGCTTTCAACCCATTGTTGCTCGGAATATTCTTACCTATCTCGTGTTGATGTCTCGCAGGCTTTTGCAGATAGCAAAGGTAAAAGGCAAATTGTGGCTATCCTTGATGAACAGGTGGAAAAAACAGATCAGGCAGGAAAGCTTGTCAAAGGGATAGCCTCGCATATATTGCGGTTGAGTGTAGACAATTATCGACAAGAATTAGCCAATTATCTGCAACTACGCCCTTTATTAAAATACCATATGGAAGATGCACAAGGAGGGGAGGCAGAAAAATTATTAAGGTTTAAACCCCTAGTTGTAGATTTACGTATCCCTGCGCTCGCCTACATAAAAAGCCCTGCTCTTTAATTGCTGCTGAAGAAGTAATTGAGAGCTCAAAAGGTAAATTGTTCTATCTTGCCGCCCTACAAAATTCTAAGAAAATGTAGTATAGCCCACATTTCGCCGGTTACAACATTGATTGTATACTTATCTTTTGCTAATTTTGAAAAATTACCTTAGGGTTTTTTTAAGAAAAAACTAATCCTGTTCCTCTCAAAGTAAAGAAAGATAGGATATAAACAATGGAAGAGCATAGCAGCAAAGACCTTGACCACCTTTTACCAATTTGAAAGAACGCCATAGAATTATCCTTAGATGCTTAGGGCCTCCTTACCAAAAATTCTATTATTCTGAAATGGGGTGAGAAATCACGGATATATATCGCAAAGCTATTTGCCTAGCTTTTTCGCGACTGGATAATTTTCCTGGAAATTAAAAAGCATTTAGTAGCCTGCTCTAATTTTCCTTGCCTTCGGTAAATTGTCATTAGAGTGCAATAACCTTTTAATACATATAGATCATCTGCACCATGATATCTAAGGCTTGTTGCGATGGATTTCTTAGTATATAGAATCGCTTTATTTAAAACTCCTTGATCATGGTAAATTTGTCCTAAGTTGTAGTAATTTTTAATAACTGAAGAATGATTTTCCCCAAAAAGCTTAAGGCCAATGTCGAGAGCTCGCTTTACGTGCTTAAGAGCTTGCTCTAAATTTCCTTGCTCTTTGTAGATTTGTCCCAAATTGTTATAGCTTTATGCCACATTGGGATGGTTTTCATCAAAAAGCTTAAGGCCAATAGCTAGCGATTTCTTGATATACTTAGCAGCCTGCCCTAATTTTCCTTGGTCTTTGTAAAGCATCCCCAGATTATGGTAAATTTTTGCCACAGTAGGATTATTTTCACCAAAAAGCTTAAGGCCAATGTCGAGAGCTCGCTTTGCATGCTTAAGAGCTTGATCCAAATTTTCTTGGTCTTTGTAAAGCATCCCTAGATTATGGTAATTTTTTACCACATCAAGATGATTTTCACCAAAAAGCTTAAGGTTAATGGCAAGCGCTTTGTTGCTATATTCTGCTGCTTTGCCTAAATTGCCTTGCTCGTGGTAGATTAGTCCTAGATTGTTGTAAATTTTTGCCACATCGGGATGATTTTCCCCGAAAAGCTTAAGGCAAACTGCTAGCGATTGCTGAATATATTTAGCAGCCTGCTCTAAATTTTTTTGGTCTTGGTAGATCATTCCCAGATTGTTGCAATCTCTTGCCACCGAGGGATTATTTTCCCCAAAAAGCTGAATGTCAATGGCGAGCGCTTGCTTGGTATACTTAACAGCATGCTCTAGATTCCCGCGTTCTTTGTAGATCATCCCCAAATTGTTGTAAGTCGCTCCCACAGCTGGGTTATTTTCACCGAAAAGCTTGATTTTAATAGCTAGGGCTTGCTTGGTATACTTAAAGGCTTGCTTTAAGTTCCCTTGCTCGTGGTAGATTTGCCCCAGCTCGTTGTAAATTTTTGCCATTACGGGAAGATTTTTCTCAAAAAGCCCAAGTTCAATGGCTAGCGCTTGCTTAATATAATTGGCGGCCCTTTCTAAATCCCCTTTTTTCTGATAGATTTGCCCCAAAAGAATATAAACCTCTACCACATTGTGATGATTTTCCCCAAAAAACTTAATGTTAATTACGAGCGCTTGCTTAATATAATTGGTGGCCCGTTCTAAATCCCCTTTTTTCTGATAGATTTGCCCCAGATTGTTATAATGAAGTGCCACTACGGGATGATTTTCCCCAAAAAGCTGAATGTCAATGGCGAAAGATTGCTTGGTATACTTAGCGGCCTGCTTTAAATTCCCTTTTGCATCATAAATTTGCCCTAGATTGTTATAACGAATTGCCACTTTAACGCTATTTTCTCCAAAATACTTAAGGTCAGTGGCTAGCGCTTGCTTGGCATGCTTTGCTGCCTGCTTTAAATTCCCTTGAGCTAGGTAGATTGATCCCAGCTGATCGTAGCAGGAGGCTACGTGGGAATCATCTTCCCCCCCCAACTTAATGTTAATGGCGAGCGCTTGCTTGGTATACTCCATAGCTTGTTCTAAATTCCCGTGTTCCTTGTAGATTCGCCCCAGATTGCTGTAAAGGCATGCCATATTCGGAAGTTTTTCCTCGGAAAGCTCAAGTTCAATGTCTAGAGCTTCCTTGAAATGCTCAGCAGCTTGCTCTAAATTTTTTTGTTTAAAATAGATTATTCCAAGTTTATTTAATATGCGAGTATTTTTAGGATTTTCATTTTTTGCTAATATAAAGCAACTTTTTGCCTGCTCTAGCTGAAAAAGCCTTAAGGCTATATTACCTTGAGTTTCTGCTGAGTCATCCCCTAAATCTGAAAGTTTAAAACTGTCTTCATCTTCAAACAAAAATTTTTGAAATATCTGATAGAAGGGGATAAAAATGCTGTAAATCTTTCTTATCTTCTCTAACAATTGCTGATCTAAAGCAAATTGTTTTTGAATAAGTGCAGGCTCGTCAAATTTGAATGGTTTGATAAGAGGATTCATTATCTCCTTTTGTGATTGATAATGAGAGTAAGTCTTAAGCCGCATAAATAACGCTATACTCATCCACTCTTTTAGCTTTGTAGCTGCGCTGTCCGTTATAAACTTTTGCTCATTTAACTGATCAATCCTGTTAAAAGTATCTGCTGCTTTTACTTCTTTGAGGAGGGCTAGCCTGTCCAAGGCTAGATGAGGAAAGCGATAAAAATCATTTTTTACTCTAAAAAGCATCCCTTCCCTTTCTGAGTCGTCTGTTGCCGGATCAAAATTCGCCATATCCTCTAGAATTAGGTGACATTTAGCTAGGTACTGACGAAGAGTAAAATTAAGGCCTTCTTGATAAGGAATATTAAGGTTTTCTTGGATTCTTTGCCGGTATTGTTCGGTTAGCTCAGTATTTCCTAGCAGATGTGTAAAAGTTAGAAGTTCTAGAGGAAGATGAGGCTCTTTCCGATGCCAACATTTTCCCTGCTCATCTTTAGCAAGATATTGAGCCATCTTTTCCGGTGTTTGAATAAGCTCGAATGTTTGGCGATTACCAAAAGGCGTTTTGCAGCCTTTTCCTTCCGCTCCTTCACCATCGAAGGCAAAGCCCCGTGGCGTAATGCCATCGAAAAAGCCTATTGCTTTTAAGCAAGGAATGTTCAAAGCAGGAAGAATTGTTTCTCCCAAATTAATAATTTTCAAGTGAATTAAAGTAGTAAGGTATTTAAAATATTTTCTATTGCCTATAGTATCATCTTGTATAAGAATGCCGAATTCTAAGTCAGAATAAGGAGTCATCTCTTCTCTAGCTAGGGAACCAAAGCCTATCATAGAGTATTTACAAGGGGCTGGCCCTAGGGTCTTGAATGCTTGCATCGCAAGATGCCTAAAGAAAGTTTTTATTCTTTTAGCAATCTCATAATAAAGCTCTTTTACTTCCTCGGGAGAAGGATTTTCTGGCAGCGTTTGTATCCTATAATCGATTTTGCTCCTAAAACTTTTTAAGGATTGGCGATTGTTCTCAAATTCACTTAGCATTGAGGTAAAATCTAAAGGTTTTCCCTCGCATAATTTACTGAGTGTGGCTTGGACTTTTGCAAGCTTTTTTTTAAGAACTTCCTGATGGCCCTCTACTGAGAGACGCAAAGCATAATTATAAAGCCCTACGGCTTGCAGAAGCGTTTCTGTTACGCCTTTCTTTAGATAAATATCTCCCAGTTTTTCTATGCAAAAGCTTTCTTGGATAGGGGCTTTCTTTTTAACAGCCATTTTTAGAGCTAGCTTGGCAGCTTCTTCTGGCAAGCTACTATTGTCAATAAGCTGCTTCCATTCTTTACATGTCATGCCTGCTCGGCATAAGTCTTGTAGTTTTAATTCTTTGAATATCTTTAAGGCTATTTCTGTGCATGCTGCCGTATCTAAGCTATAATACATAGGAGTTTCCTCAACCTTATCAAAGGCAGGAAAAATTAGGGAATGCATACGTTGGCTTTTCATAGTTATAAATTTACCCCCTCTTATTAGATTTTGGCTTTGCTTACACTTTAATAAGCCTGGCTCCTTGCTTGCGCATTTTTCTTGGAATTTTCATATTCTGTCAACGGATATTTAAAAATATCAGTAATTCCCTTAAATAAAAATTTTAATGTTGTTTGCTAGATAATCTTAAGATTTGCTTATGCTAGAAGCAAGGAAGCAAGAGGAAACTTTAAGTTTTCCTTGCCGAAATTAACACTTAGTTCAAAATTAAGGATTTCTATGCTCAAGGGTTCAAAGGGCGATTCCAAGCTTCTTTTTTAAGAAATCAACTTACGCATACATAGGATTCTTCTGCAAATTATGCAATTCTTGATAGGCCATCTGGTTGGCTTTAAGGATTAGCTTATATTTTTGATCAGAGTGATTTAACGAAGTTTTAATTTTAAGAAATGCAAGTTTGCAATAAACGATAAGAGATGCTAAAATATAATTTAGTTGAGAGCGAACGATTTTGGCGGGTGAGCTCACGAGACTAGCATTTTGCTTTATCGATTTATTGTAACCCTAGATAGTACTTGACATGACAAACATGAGTTTCCTGGCAGGTACTATTTCCGTCAGTTGTAACTTATCTAACATCTTTTCTTGCGCAAGATGCTTGGCATCTAACAATGTTTGTAAAGGCGTCTTGCCAAAACAATACTTTCCTGTATGTGTTCTCTCGTTATTATACTCATTCATCCATTTATCCACATCCCCTTGTAATTCTCCAACATTTTTAAACACTTTCTTCCTAAAAGCTAGGGCATAAAATTCGTTCTGGATTGCCTGATGAAACCTTTCGCAGATTTCATTGGTTTGATGGTGCCGGGCTTTTGTGCGAGAATGATCAATCCCGCATTCCGCAGGTTGTAGCGATTCCCGGATATTATTTTTATTGATACTGGAAATTGTTTTAAGTTTTTTTAGAAAAGGCTAATCTTGTTCTTTTCAAAGCAAAGAAAGTGAGAACATAAACGATGGAAAAGTATAGTAGCACGGGTCTTAGGTCACCTTAACATTGTTTTTGCAATGGGTAACAAAATTGCACAAGGGATTATGATAGTCCAGGTGGTTTCTTCAGATTTCAGAGCGATTAGGATCACAGGAGAAGCGTTAAGCTAATGATAATTAATGGATTAGGTTTTACTCTAGGCCTTATCCACGAAGGCATAAAAGAATTAATCCTTAATTTAAACCATAGCATGAGACATGTTTTACTGGTTTTAGTTCCTTTTGGCAGAAATTAGATGACAAGGGAAATTAACTTGCGGAATGTGGGGTACAGGATTAAAAAAATTACTTAGCTACTTTTTGATTAAGGGAAGAAACAACGTTTTAGATTTATTTTATCGCCAGGTTTTGATGAGTAGAATAAGCGCTTTAATTGGATACTTCTTGAGTTAAATTCTTTCTGATGCTAAAAATGCTAGCTTGTAAAACTATAAAAAACATTTGTAGAGCTATGAAAGAATTTGTTGAATATATTGTAAAAAATTTAGTAGACGCCCCTAATGATGTCAACGTTAATTGCTATGAAGGGGAACGAGGAATGATTGTGGAAGTGCGGGTTAATCCTCACGATATTGGTAAAGTTGTAGGAAGGAAAGGAAATACTATTAAAGCCTTACGTACTATATCCATGATGATTTGTGCTCGGCTTGGACGTCGCGTTAGGGTTGAAATTATTGAGTAATTTTTATTAAGGATGAAATATTTAGAAAATATTGCTTTTTCTCTTACTTAATCTTTTTCTTTTTAATCATACGCTTTCAAGCAGCTTTTTATGTAATCGTAACCTAATAAGAATCTCTTTTTAGTGGAAAAGAGCCCTCAGAAAGGTGTTTTCTTCTTTAGACTGTACAGACGTAGTTTCTTTGAACGGTATAAGGTCATTGCGATGAAGTGCATCTAAAAAAATGATCCAAACCTAGGCTTCTTATGCAAGCCTCAAACAAAGTGATTCCTTTTCGGTCTTTTGCCTTTAACCCTTAATTAAGTTTCATTGCACATGAGATAACAGGTTTTTAACAGATGTTCTTACGGCTTCAACGCTTGAATCTGCTATGCTAGCAAGGAAGTAAAGTGCCTGTGGTTGATGGTACCGCCCTAAAAGAAGCTAGAAGAAATTAGTATAGATCATTTAGACCATTCAGCCTTTGCTTTTATAAAAAACCATCTGCAATTGCAAAATGTATTGGCCTAAAGGAAAGAATAAAAAGTGCTAATTAAGCACCCTGTAGAAGTAAAAGCTCAGTTTTTGGAAAGAAGCCATAAATGAAAAAGTGTTTAAGAAAAACCAGCTCCTCCTAAAGGTCTTAAAAAATTACTTCATATAAAAAAGAAAGAAAGCATGATGATCTTAAAAGACTAGAAACTGTATTTTAGAAAGCCTTTGATGTTTTTCAAGATGGATAGATGATTGAATTTAAGCTGGAAAATAACTCAAATAGGTAGGTATAAAATTGAAGAGAGCCATAAATACTATTTGATTACTTCTTAGTGGAAGCGAGAAAATATTTTAATTAAATAACAAACAAGATGACGAGAGTTTGAAGCGGTCAGCTATCTTCTTCGAACACTATGAGAGCTTTTTAGCTTCTACTATCAGAGGAAGAAATTATTTAAAAGGTGTTTTATATGCTTAATTTCACCATTTAAAAGATAGGTTAAAAATTAACACTTTGAATAAAAGGGTTAAATCTAAATAACAATGAAAACAATGCTTTGACCAAGCTTAGGTATTTGATAGTGGCCTGTGGAACATTAGAAAAAGAAGAAATAGAACAGATTTTTATAAATTTCGCTATTGAAGCTCAGAAGCAGCTTCCTACTGCTCTTCCTCAAAATAAAAAGCGCGTAATCATCATTGCCGGTCCTACTGGCTGCGGCAAGTCTCATTTTGCTCTCCAGCTGGCAAGAAAGATCCAGGGAGAAATCGTTTCAGCTGACTCCATGCAAGTCTACAAAGGAATGGATATTGGCACAGCTAAGCCTACCATTGAAGAGCGGCAGCAGATTTCTCATCACCTTATTGATATTTGTCATTTGACAGACTCTTTCAATGTAGTAGATTTTTGCTATGAAGCACGTCAAGCTTTTCAGCGCATACACAATAGAGACAAAGTACCTATTGTAGTAGGCGGTGCGGGCTTTTATATTCATTCTTTGCTCTATGGTCCTCCACTGGGGCCTCCCTCTATTCCTGAAATTAGACAAGCTTTAGAAGAAGAATATGATAGGCTAGGTCCTGATGCCTTGTATGCTCGCCTTCAACAGCTAGACCTACATTACGCCAGTGGGATTACAAAAAATGATAAGCAAAAGATTGTGCGTGCTTTGGAAATCATTACTTTAACTGGAGAAAAAGTTAGCAAATTATCGTGGAAGGGGCGTCATAAACTTCAAAATTATGACTTTCGTTGCTGGTTTTTATTTCGGCCTAGGCCTCATTTATATCATCGTATTGAAAACCGTTGCGATCAAATGATTGAAGGTGGCTTGCTGGAAGAAGTGCAAGGTTTGTTAAAAAAAGGTCTTTTAGCTAACTCCTCTGCAGCCCAAGCGATAGGCTATAAGCAAGCGATTGCTTATTTAGCAAGCGCTAAAAGGCCCGATGATTATCTTCAGTTTGTCGAGACCTTTAAACGAGCTTCTAGAAACTATGCCAAACGTCAGCATACCTGGTTTGGCAAAGAACCTTTGTTTAACTGGATTGATATGGATCTTTATGATACGAAAATGATTGCCGACCTTATTTCTAAAGATTTCGAAAGCTGCTAATTATTATTGTTTTTTAAAGAGCTTTACCGAAAAGGGTAAATCAGCTATGATTTTGCTCTAAAATTCCATTAAACATATATCTTTAAGAATTTCCATGAGCGACTTAGAAAGTAAAAATCAAAATATACAAGAAACGACACCTCATCAAGATGAGAAATTCCTATCCTCGGTTAATCCAGAAGGCGAAGAACTATGCCTACCAATCCCTTCTTTAGAAGAGGCAGAGCAAGAAATTAGCGAAGAGCCTGTGGTAGAAAAAAAAACATAATCCCCATCTCGATGAGTTTATGCAAGAGATGGAAAATTTACTTCAAGTAGACGCTAAGGTTAAATATGCTTTAGATTTTATGGAAAGTTCTTTAGCCCAAAGCGGGGCCCCACATTTTAAAGCTTTTTGGGAAGTGCGCAATATTTGCTTGCAACTCTTTAAAGAAAACCTCTCTCCCCTTGTACGTACCCAGTTGTGGACAAAATATAGCGAGCTTTCCAAAGAAGCCCGCCGTCTAAAAGAGATGTTGGATGAACAAAGCTCTTTTGCAGCCGAACAAATTGAAATAGCAATCGTAGCTTTAGAAAACGATATAAAGCTGTTTGAAGAGCAAGTCACTAAAATTGCCAATCCTGACTTAGGTCCTATCCCCACAAGGCTTTCTGTAAAAGCGCTATTTTATCAAGACACTCAAAAAAGACTTAATTTGCTTAATGTTCAAGCTTCCCGAGTGAATGCTTTACGCAAAGAACTTATTAAAACGGACATGCGTGTAAGACAAAAAAATAAGTTTTTCCAAAGACTTTCTGAAATAGGCGATCAAGTTTTTCCTTTAAGGAAAGAGCTTATCAAAGAGGTGAGTCAAACTTTTAGCGATGATGTGGAAGCATTTATTGAAGATAGCTTTAAAGGTAACTTTGATGATTCTTTGTTTGCATTAAGAGAAGAAATTAAAGACCTGCAAGGAATTGCTAAGGTTTTAACCCTTAACACACATGCCTTTACCCACACGAGAATGCGTCTTAGCGAATGTTGGGATAAAATCAAATTAGCCGAAAAAGAACGCAAAAAAGAACGCGCCCAGCTAAAAGCTACTTTTAAGCAAAATTTTTATCTGGTTCAAGCCAAAATACATGAGCTTAAAAAGCAATATGAGTCTTCAGAATTATCGGATGATCAAGCTTATAAGCATTTAGATGAGATTTCTAAGTTTATGAGAAATGTTGAACTGGGAAGAGATGAAATCAAAGCTCTAAGAAGCGAAATGTTTGCCGTAAAAGATCAAATTTTAGAAAAACAGAAAGCACAAGAGCAAGTACGCCTTCAACATGAGCAAGAAAAAGAAAAGCAACGCAAAGCTAAAATAGAAGAAGTAAAAAATGAAATTGAACAGCTTGGCAATAATGCTCGCTCTTTAGAAGCTCAAGAGCTAGCAACAGCTAGAGATGAGCTTGCTCAGAAAATACAAAATTCTTCTTTTAATAAATTTGAAAAGCAAGAGGTCGAGCGTCTTTATAAATCCTTACGTAGCTTAATCACCGATGTTCTTTCAGATAAAGAGGAACAAGCTTTACTTTCATTGTCCGAGGATGATCGTCAATCTATTGAGCAACTGCGCGAGGTTTTAAAACAAAGAAAAGAACGTAGACAAGCGATAAAAGCACAGCTAGAGTCTCTGCGCAAAGCTGGAGGAGTTTCAGGTTTAGATTTTGAGAAAGCCATGAATAATAATGAGTTGATAAAGTCTGAAAAAGAGCGCTTAGAAAAAATCAACCAAGGCATTCAAGAAATTGAAAACAAAATTGTACAGTTCCAAAAGAAAAAATAGCTTAGTTGTTTTTGATCTCGACCATACACTTCTTCGCAAAAATTGCAGTCTCTCTTTTGGCATCTATCTTTTTCGGAAAAAGATCCTTCCTTTTTACCGAATGATGCGCCTATCTTCCCTATATTTAAGGTTCAAGCTTGGACTCATTAGCCTAAAAAACTTGCATGAATCTACTTTTCAATGCTTTTTTATGGCCTTTCCGTATCTCTTGTTAATGAGCATGCCACCAAATTTTTATCACAGCAACTGGAGAAGCTTATCTATCATCCCGTCTTTTCAAAACTATTAGAAGCTAAAAATGAAGGATCATATACTGCCATATTTTCTAGTTCACCAAATTTTTTAGTGGAAAAAGTGGCGTTGAGGCTAGGCGTTGATAGATGGGGTTCTACGATTTATCAAAAAAATGAAGAGGGTGATTTTACTCATATTACCCAGGTAATGGAAGGCCCTCAAAAAGCTCAAGCTCTCGAGCTACTTTTAAAAGAATTGCAAATCGTTAAAGCTAATGTGACTGCTTACACAGATAGCTATTTAGATTTACCCCTTCTTTACGCAGTTGGAAATCCCGTGGGCGTCAACCCAGATCGACGCTTAAAGGCCATGTGTCGTCAAAATCAATGGCCAATTATTTAAATTAACGTTTGTTCATTTTATCATACGCTTTAAAAAACTAAGCCTCCATACCCAACCCTCTAAAAGCTATCTCACTACTTAAGAAGGGGCTTTTATATAGCAGGCGATTGCATAAAGAGCAGCTCAAAAGTGTATCATTATCTTTTTAATGTAAGAATACAGCGATTGGCCTGATAAGAGTAAGGAAAAAGAGTAAAAAGCCTACAGCGAATTGCCTTATACAAGTATGTAAATTTTTTAATAGCGATAAGAGATCTTAACAGTTACGCCGATATGTTTCCGTCAATAGCCAACAGGCTTTGGTGACTTTTAGCAACATCAAAATGATTTAGCACTTTAATACCCAGGCAAGAGGGTAAAATAAAACGTTTTTTGCTATGAAAAATAAAATAATTTTAAAATTTGAAGTCGTATGTTAATAGTTATATTAAAAAAGCTTGATGGGAAAAGGCATACTTTTATACTTTTTTAGAGCGTGTGGGCGTTTGGCCAGATAAAACTAGAAGGAGAAATTAAATTTATTTCTCTACCAAGCTCATAAACATACTTTAGGAATAAAAACGCTAATATAAGGGAAACCCTTAACTCTTTCAATATTACAAGATTAACCTTGGGATGTAAGCTTTAATGCGTATTCATAAGCATGTAGGAATATATGGTGGTACTTTTGATCCTATTCATTTTGGACATTTAAATACTGCTATAGAAATCATGGAAGCTCATCAACTCGATGAAATATGGTTTTGCCCAGCGTTAGTCAATCCTGACAAGTTAGGCGCAGAACCTACTTTGGCTTATCACCGTCTTAAAATGCTAGAAATTGCTCTGCAGGAACTTCCCTATTTTGGCATCATTCCTTATGAATTGGAGCGTCCCGGACCCTCTTATACTATTGATACTTTACGTGAAATTATTAAGGAGGAAAAAAAAGAAGCATATCCAAGTAAATTTTACTTAATTATGGGTGAAGATACTGCCTTCAGCTTTGTTCATTGGAAGGAGGCTAAAGAGATCCTTACGTTAGCTACACCTCTTATCTGCCGACGGTATGCTTCAGAACAACCTATTATTTGGGAAGGAGATCCAGAGATTTGTGCAGCGCTCCAAACGGGAATGACTTCTACTTACGTGATGGAAATCAGCGCGAGCCGCATACGTGAAAGAGTTTCACAAGGATTGTATATTGGCCATTTGGTCCCTGCGAAAGTGATAGACTACATATACCAAAATCATTTATATTCGTCTAGGCCAGGGCAAAAATAAAATTTAAAAGAATATGTCAAAAACTGTTTTAAAAAATTTAGATTTAATCGCTCAAACTATTTATGATAAAAAGGGTTTTAACATACTCGCTTTAGATGTTCGCGATCTTTCTACGATGACCGATTTCTATGTGATCGCTGAAGGGAATATTGATCGTCATGTTAGATCCATAGCGAAAACAATCGAAGAGGTGATGATCCAAGAAGGAGATGAACTTCTCCATATTGAGGGGATTAAAGCTCCTGATTGGTTAGTGATGGATTATGGGGAAATCATCATTCATCTTTTTATTCCAGAATTACGAGAAAAATATGCGCTGGAGCAGCTATGGCAACAAGCAAAAATTGTGGATCTTCACATTGACGTGAAGGAAAATTAGAAGGTTTAAGTCATTTCATGAAGAAAAAACGTATTGTTATTACTGGTATGGGTATCGTCTCTTGTTTTGGTAACGAGGTAAATGATTATTACCAATCTTTATTGGACGGCAAAAGTGGAGCTTCCTTGATTACAAGTTTTCCTTGTGAAGACTATCCTACTCGCATAGCTGCCTCAATTAAGAATTTTGAATCTGGTGACTATATTGATAAAAAACAAGCACGTCGCATTGATAAAAATATTGCTTATGCGATGGTGGCAGGAAAAAAAGCTTTGGAAGCAAGTCAGCTTAGTCCTGAGATTATAGCAAAGCTTAATAAAGAGCGTTGTGGTGTAGTTATTGGCTCTGGTATGGGGGGAATGGATGTCTACTGTCAAGGCGTTCAGACGCTCATACAAAAAGGCCAGCGATGGGTCAGTCCTTTCTTTGTGCCTTATATTCTTACCAACATGGGTGGAGCAATGCTTGCCATGGATATAGGCTTTATGGGACCTAATTATTCTGTTTCAACAGCCTGTGCTACGGGAAACAATGCGATCATTGCTGCAGCTAACCATATTCGCAAAGGTGAGGCAGATTTAATGATCTGTGGCGGTTCTGAAGCTCCTATTATCCCGATGGGCTTATCAGGTTTTTGCTCATGCAAAGCCTTGTCCCAGCGTAATGATGAACCAGAAAAAGCCTCTCGTCCCTGGGACCGAGGCCGTGATGGTTTCTTAATGGGAGAGGGCGCAGGAACTTTTATTATTGAAAGTTTGGAGCATGCTTTAGCTCGAGGAGCTCCAATCATAGCGGAGTATTTAGGAGGGGGTATGTCATGTGATGCCTATCACATTACCGAGCCTCGCGCTGATAGTGAAGGCGTAGCTTTATGTGTACGTAATGCTTTAGCTGATGCAGGCATAAAAGCTGAGGAAGTGGATTATATTAATGCTCATGGTACTTCGACTCCTGCAGGCGATATGGCGGAAGTGCGTGCTTTAAAAAAAGTTTTCAAAGAACCTAGCTCAATCATCATGAATTCGACTAAATCGATGATTGGACATTGCTTAGGTGCTGCAGGAGCGATGGAAGCTGTCGTTACAGCCAAAGCGATTGAATCAGGATGGGTTCATCCGAGTATAAACTTGGAAGATCCTGAACCTGATCTAGAATTCCATATACCGACAGTAGCGGAAAAAAAAGATATTAACATTGCTATCTCCAATACATTTGGCTTTGGCGGTCATAACGCCACTATCGTTCTAGGAGCTTACCATCCCTGATGGCTACGAAAAAAGAATATTCCTACGGCATTGTTCCCCTAGCTCAGCTTGAAGATGGCTGGCATGTCCTGCTTGTCCAAGCGCATGCGGGACATTGGGGTTTTCCTAAAGGTCATCCTGATTCCCAAGAAAGTGCTTGGGAAGCAGCTCAAAGAGAGTTGTTTGAAGAAACCGGTTTAAAGGTTTGCAAGCTTCTATCTGATCAAACTTTTGAAGAAAGCTTTTACTTCAAATTTGAAGGTGTACTCATTCATAAGACTGTTATTTACTATATTGCTCAGGTAGAAGGGGAAGTGAAGAGAATGGAAGAAGAGATTAAAGCTGTACAATGGGTGCCGTTAAGCCAAGCTGCTGATTGTATTACCTTTGATCAAGGAAAAAATATTTGCCGCCAAGTTGTGCAAGTTGTATCAGAAATTTAGCTAGATTAAGAGACATTCTCTGAATTAATTTATTGCGCTATTCTTCTTACCATCAGACGTATCATAGCTAAGTAGAGGAACGCTTGGCTGGTGTTTGGCAAGGCCTCATAATCCTTACTTAATCTGCGGCATTTGCCAAACCAAG
>NZ_JRXI01000070.1:0-29936 GCF_000813645.1 Neochlamydia sp. TUME1
TTGAGAATAGACTGATTTCCAAGGAGGTAGATCATGAGGAAGATCTGTCCATTGACAACCTGTCCTTAAGACATAAAAGATGGCATTAAGCATCTCTCGTCTAGCGTGCTTAGGTGGCTTTCCAGCTTTTTTCTTGCATATTATAGGTTCAAGCACTTGCCATTCTTGATTATTTAGATCGCTAGGATAAGGTTTTCTTATCATATTAGGCTCCTGGTTAAACAGCCTCTATTTTAAACGATTTTAATAATTCAGAGAATGTCTCTTATAAATATGCACAAGGAGAAGAAGGTAGTGACTGGGCATGCATTAAATTAGATAAATCTCTTGAGGGAATCAAACCTTTAGAGCTTGATATTTCTTCTCCGGCGAAGGGCGATAATGTCTATATTATCGGTCACCCTTATGGCCTTCCAGCTAAATTAGCTACTTCAGCAAAAGTTGAAGTTGCAAAAACTCATTATTTCGAAACTAATTTATCTGCCTTTAAAGGAAATTCAGGATCTCCTGTGTTCAATAGAATTTCGAAAAAAATTATTGGAATCCTATTTGCAGGCATTACGGAAGAATACGGCGTATGTTACAATTACGAGGGATTTGGAGAACATAAAGTTAAAGCTCTCCAAGCCACCCCTCAACAAATTAAAGTGTTGGGAAAAGAGAAATGTCAAAAGCTAAATAAAATTAAACTTCCCTCGGAACTGAAAATAGCACAAATAGCCCAAGCAGGTAGAGAAAAAAGGATAAAAAAATCTAATCAGCGAGCAATTGAAACATATGTGTAATAGAGATGCATATTTAGGCCCTTTCCTATTAAATCTTCTTCCATTTTCCCCATTTTCTGAGATGCGCAAAAAGATGATAAAACGTGCTGATGAAGAAGTGAGGATAAGAATAGATAATATACGAAACATAAGAAGAATTGAAAAGGATTTAGATAATAAAGTAAATTACTTAGAAGCATATTATCTTAATGCCTTCGAAAAAAACGGTAAATTTTCCCAAGAAAACAAAACTCTTGAATATAAGATCAGTTGTGCACAAAACTTAAGTGCCTACTATTGCCTTATTTATGCTCAAGAGGATGTTTTAAGTGCTAAACATTCCTATGATAATCGCTTTGAGGAAGTCAATCGCTTAATGGAAATTGAGAATTCCTTTGAAAGCAAATTTTCTCCCAAAATAATTTTACGTCTCGCTAAATATGAGATGGAGAGAAAAACTACTTTTTCCGAAAAACAGCGAGAGCTTATATTAACTTACATGCATAAAAATTATAAAAAAGCTAAGGAAATGAGGATGGAAAAAATTATTACGGAGGCTTGCTCTAAAAATAAAGAATGAGTCAGCTCATTAAAATTTGCTAGAAGAGGATGTTGAGGTAATAGCTAACAGCCTTGTTGGATCTCACTATATAAATTGGTGATTTTCAAGTGTGTGAATTAGTGCATTTTCCTTTAATCCTTTCTGAAGTAATTGTGGGCTAACTCATGCAATAATGGCCTTTCTTACGCTATATTAATAAAAGGAATATATTAAGTGCGAAGAATGTTTGTGCCAATTTAAGTTAACCTAAATTAGAACTCATAAAAATTCGAGGTAGCGGATGAGTGTTGATATTAACGTGAATTTTAATAATGGGCGCTGTTTTTTCAATGGATTTAATAAGATAAATGATATCAATCCAAAGACCCATAGAGCAGGAGTAAACTATTATAGATTCAGTATAATTGGATGTATTTTAGAAAAATTAGGCTTTTCTACAAAAATTAACTGCTTTGTCAATGGAAAACCTACAGTAATCTTTATAAATACAAAAAGCTTTTTGAAATGGAGGGAGCGGCACTCAAAGGATGAATATATAGAAAGGTCACAAAAAGTCTTAAATTTTGGAAAAGATTTTGAGGGATCCATAAAATATATTATTAATAGTTATAACATCCTTTCATATGAAGAAGTTATTGCTAAGGCAGAAAAAGAGTTTTTTAATGATGAAGACAAAATAAGTAAAATAGAACTTGTTAAAGAAACGCTTGACAGCTTGGATTATAAACATTCTTATGCCATGAAAGAAAGACCTGAGATTATAACTACTTTAAGAGATCCCCTGTTTTTAGTAAAATTTTTGGGTGCACTTCCTGGAATTAAATTAAGTGGGCTTAAATAAATCCTAATAATAAATGGATCCTATATCCCTCCAAATTTTGGCCGTAGTACTTTCTTTAAGGCCACTGCAAAATTTGACTACGTCGGATTTTAATTGGTCTGCTGGGTTGTAGCTGAGCGATGTATAAGTAGCTCGGCTATAATCTTGCAGACCCTGACCTTTTAATATTTGTCCCTAGATCCAAATTAGCTTTGTCTGTTAAAAAAATTGTAGTAGATAGGACTTAACCTGACATTTATGATAAAAATAAAGGAAACACGATTGATAAGCCGCGAAGCTTGAAGTCCTGTCGCTCATTAAAAGTGATAGGAGGGAAGTTGAAGGGAGCGACTTAAACCCATAAGGAGTGGCAAAATGTCAAATTTAGCAACTCATCAAAAAGGTATAAAAAATAAACTTGGTGTTTTAAAGCTAGCTGAAACATTAGGAAATGTCTCTCATGCATATAAGATGATGGGATATTATTCTAGAGATAGCTTTTATAGATTCAAAGAACTTTATGAAACAGGTGGAGAAGCAGCTCTTCAGGATATGACACGTAAAAAACTCCGTATAAAAAACAGGGTGGACGAGTCTATCGAAAAAGCTGTTGTTGATTTTGCTCTTCAAAAGCCTGCTTATGGACAGTTAAGAGTATGTAACGAGCTTAAGAAACAAGGGATTTTCATTTCGCCAGGAGGTGTGCGCTCTGTTTGGATTAGATACAATCTTGAGACCTTTCAAAAATGCCTTAAAGCGTTGGAAGCTAAAATGGCTCAGGAAGAAATGATATTAACAGAGGACCAACTAAAAGCTTTTAAAAAATCCAAGGAAGAAAAAGAAGCACATGGCGAAATTGAAACTGAACATCTAGGCTATTTATTATCTAAAGATACCTATTATGTAGGCACTATTAAAGGTGTGGGACGCATTTATCAACAGACAGTGATCGATACCTATTCTAAGGTAGCTTTTGTCAAACTATACGATAGGAAAAATGCGTTGGTAGCAGCGGATATGCTTAATGATCAAGTCATTCCCTGGTTTGAAGAGCAAGATATTCGTGTCTTAAGAATATTAACCGATAGTGGTACAGAGTACTGTGGAGCAAGAGAGCATCATGAGTATGAACTTTATCTGGCCATTGAAGACATTGACCCTTCTTGCATTAAAGCTCGACATCCTCAAGCCAATGGAATCTGCAAAAGGTTTCATCAGACCATCCAGAACGAATTTTATGCCATAGCTTTTAGGAAGACTGAAAAATTTCTTAAATCAGCATGACGTGTTCTAAAAATATAACTCCATGAGAAATATCTTTCAGAAAGGCTTTCCATTGATCTTGCTTTAGTGAATGATTATAAAAGGTTTCCTCAAATGCAATGGGAGAGCTTTTAACAATCGTGCCACGATTTTTGATAATTTGCTGGATGATGACCTGCAGTTCGTCGCGATCGAAATCGAATTGTTGAATCAATAGCCAGATGTCATAAAAGTCTTTCATGCGGGTATTAGCAAATCCTAAGCGAATGATGGATTCAAACTTTTCGGCAATTGAGGTTTGCGGGGTATAGCCTTTCAGTGTTGGTGCGGGTAAATCCAAAAGGGTAGGATATTTTATGATAGCAGGTTGAGGCAAGATAGTATCACTAAATCCAAAATCTATCCGCATGGGAAGCTTTGCTGTAAATAGCTTAGCTGAAAATGAAGCACTTATTCCATGATATTCTGCCTCTAACTGGGCTTCCGATAATCTTAACGACTCTACGGCAAATAACAGGCCATCAGGAATTACTTCAGTAGAACAGATCTCCTGGATGATCTTTTGTAAATGGGAAATTGTATTAGAGGTTTTAGCTAGCAGATCAATGTCTACCGTTGGTCGATGGTTCATAGGATTCCAGACCATCAACATCAAACCTCCTTTCAAATAAAAAGAATTTTGATGAGACGAGACACTTAAACGAAATAAAAAGCGTTCAATTGCATAATATTTTAGAATTTCTTGAACAGGTCTTTTTCTTTGCTTAGCCACATTCTTTAGACGGCTATAGATAGATTCATCTAGGTTTTTCTTAAGCTTTTCCATTTCTATTGACTGACTATGGTTTCCATCATGGGATGAAGAATTTTTTCCACGCGGTTTAACTTTGCATATTCATATAATCTATCGATTTGGGTATTCTTACGTTGCCAGTACATTTTTAAGGCTTCAATAACCACCCCTCTGCCAATTTTATTACGAAATTTAATGCAGTCAGCCAAGGTCTTTTCAATATTATAAATTTTGATTGGGTATCCTCCTATCAGTGTTGTTTCAAGGCCTTCATTATAGGCTTTTTCCGAATAGTAAAAGTAACGAATGGGGGGATAGTCTAAACGGGACTTTCTAGACTTAGGGGGGAGGGCAACGTAGACAAAGTGGGGAATCTGGGTAGTAATTTCATAGTAGGCTAGAGCTGAAATCAAGCAAATAATACCTTGGGGGATTTTCTTATATATCAGTACCAAGTCAGGCTCAGAAAAATCAGGTATCTCTGTTAAACGATAGACTCCCTTAGCTAATTGTTCTAAAAGCCCTTCATCTCGCATTTGATATAATGTGCGAGGATGAATGTCTAAGCGGATCGCTTCTGCAGTCCTAAGCAGGCCGTGGTCTTTCTTAAAAGATCAAGGGCTTTCTAGTTTTGCATTCATGGATAGTAATGATGGTAAAAGTTGACTTTTCACTACATTTTTATCCATTTAAAATTCGCAGTCGAGAGATTTTTTAAAATGAATTCTTAGCAAATTGATGATAAAATATTATTTTATATTCCGATAGAGGCTGGGTAACTAGTAAGTAATTTAAAAAAGTTGCTATTTTGGAGGTGTAAACGATACAGGAAGAGATAGTGAAAGGGTTGCCTTTTAGCTGAGCTTAGGTTTAAATTTAGAATACTTTATTAAACCTTATCAAGGGAAGGAGCGTTATAATCTTTACCGAAAGCTCTTGGTTGTATCTAAAACAAAAGAGAGTCCCCAGATCTTAAAAAAACAAAAAAATTCTAAAAAAGTAGCCTAAACAATAAAATACTTTTTAAGTATAAAATTGATTCATTAACTAGGCTAGCCCTGGATGCTGCCAGAAATGCGTGGCACATAGCATAAAAAATTCCAGAAAATGAATGTTATGTAAGAGCCGGCTAGCTAAAAGAAAGGCTGTTACCTAATTTTTTAGGCTTTAAGGGTTTTTGGCCCCTGCGTTATAAAAAAATTATATGGTTAGGCTCCTTTTGAAACTTGATAGCTCTTTAATAATTTTAGTGAGGATAAAATAAGGGAAAGGAGAAGTTGAGTTATGGCTACTAAAACAAATAATTTATCGATGTGGAAAAATTTTCAAGCAGTGGTCATCAATTGCCGAAAGTGTCCGCGCCTTGTAGCTCATCGCGAGACAGTGCCTGCTAGGCCTCTCTATCAGCATCAAAAATATTGGAGAAGGCCTTTGCCAGGCTTTGGTGATCAGCAAGCCTGGTTATTGATCACGGGGCTTGCCCCTGCGGGAGATGGAGGAAATAGGACGGGACGCGTTTTTACAGGCGACGCAACTGCACGTTTTTTAGTCAAAGCGCTTTATGCGCAGGGGTGGGCAAATCAACCTATATCCGAGTCTTTAGATGACGGCTTAATATTAAAGGATTGTTATCTAACGGCAGCGGTCAAATGTTTTCCCCCTAAACATAAGCCTACTCGTCAAGAATGTGTGAATTGCCACCCCTATTATATGCAAGAAATAGAAATGCTCTTTAAATTACGTGTAATCTTAGTGCTGGGAAAATTAGCATTCGATGCCTTTTTATTAGCATTAAAAAAGAAGGGCCTATCTACAAAAGGAATAAAATTTAAGCACGGCGCTTTTTATAGGCTAGAAAATGGCCTTAAGCTTTACTGTAGTTATCATCCTACGCCACGTAATGTCAATACAGGCACATTGACGGAGAAAATGTTTTACGATCTGCTTGAAGAAATTAAAAAAGCCCAATGATTGTTTGCTTATGCTGATAAAATATTTCGAAATCTGAATTTAAAATTAACTTTTTCTTTTAAGCTTTCTTCCTCACATAGAGGAGAATGTGGCTATGATAAAGTAGCCAATGAAACCTTATTCCTTTAAAAATTAAGTCTAAAGATTTTATCTGAAAAAATTGTAGATGAGTGGATTTCTCAATAGCCTATTTAAGTGATATCTAGAATTAAGAGAATGTACCTGGAGGGCCTTTTAAATATTTCAGCAAAGGCCTATGTGATAATCGCTGGGCAGGATCAAGCGGGAGACGAACTCATCATCAACTTTGTCTGATAGAGGGTTTTATGGCCTCTCTGGCAATATTCATATCTTCACGCCTCAGTGTTAACGATTTGTAGCAAAGATTTTCTTGCTAGTTTTATCTTTTCACCCTATGCTGAGTTTATCTTGCAGGGGTTTTGACCGAAAAATTAAGGAGATAACCACATGCATCCTTTCACTTCTTCTATTACCATCGAGCAATTGCCGAATGAAGTTCTAGCTCCTATCTTGGAGTGTTGTGCCCACCCGTCTTTGCTCAGCGTTTGCACGGAATGGCAACATATTCTATCGAATGAAGTAATGGTGAGCCTTTACAAAAAGATAGGTCGTATTCATTTTCCTAAAGGAAATGTTACTGGGCAAGCACTCATTATAGATAAAATCTATCAAATAGATGCACAGCTTTCATATATAAAAAAGATAAATAAAATTTTCAGACGTCTTTTTAAATTAGCTAAATCTTTTTCTCCTTCAGAATTTAAATGGAAGACTGAGGAAAAGAGGTACTTGACATTAGCTAACTATTACTCTTACCTAGTCAATATTAATCGCCTTTTATTATGGAAAGCTTTGGAGGGTGGAAAAGAATATTTAGAGAATGAAAAAATTATAAATTTGACCGTAGAAAAAAAAGGAGCTCTTTTTAGGCCTTGGCTGGAAAGATATGGTGCAAATATCGTAGATCTAAACCTAAAAAAAATTGGTTTGACTTATTTACCATCCGAGATAGGATTATTGTCTTGCCTACAAACACTTTCTTTAACCAAAAACAATTTGACTATTCTTCCGCCAGAGATAGGCCAGCTATTCAAGCTGCAGAAGCTATATTTAAATCACAATCAGCTCACAGCCCTTCCTAAAGAGATAGGAGAGTTATCTCTCTTAGAAATTCTCTACTTGGATCATAACCAACTAACCACTCTTCCTATTGAAATAGGGCAATTGTCCCAGCTAGATGGTCTTTATCTAGAATACAACCAACTCATCTCCCTTCCTGCTGAAATAGGTCAGCTACCTCTGCTACAAGGTTTCACTGTAGAATACAATCAGCTTACTATTCTTCCTGCTGAGATAGGCCAGCTAAGCCAGCTTAAAGTGCTTGCTTTAGAACACAATCAGCTTACCATTCTTCCGGAAGAAATAAATCAGCTGCACAAGCTGAAACAATTTAATCTAGAACACAACCAACTTAGCTCTCTCCCTACCGGAATAGGCGGATTATTGGAGCTAGAAAATCTTCTTGTAGATAATAATCTACTTACCTCCCTTCCTCAAGAGATAGGAGATTTATCCCAGCTACAAAGACTTGTTTTAAGCCATAACCAGCTTAACTCTCTTCCTACTGTGATAGGGCAGCTATTGAACCTAGAAAAGCTTTACGTAAGTAATAATCTCCTTACTTCTCTTCCTAAAGAAATAGGAGGCTTATCCCAGCTGCAAGAACTTGTTTTAGACCATAACCAACTTAACTCTCTCCCTGCTGAGATAGGCCAGTTGTCTCAGCTACAAAAACTCTACGTAAGTGGCAACTTACTTACTTTCCTTCCTAAAGAAATAGAAGGCTTATCCCAGCTGCAAGAACTTGTTTTACACCATAACCAACTTAGCTCTCTCCCTGCTGAGATAGGCCAGCTAACTGAACTACAAAGACTTTATGCAAGCAATAATCTACTTACTTGCCTTCCTAAAGAAATAGGATATCTATTTCAATTGCAGGAGCTTGTTTTAGAGCATAACCAACTTAGCTCTCTCCCTGCTGAGATAGGCCATCTAGCTGAACTCCAAAGACTTTATGCAAGCAGTAACTTACTTACTTGCCTTCCTAAAGAAATAGGAGGTTTATTTCAATTGCAAGCGCTTATTTTAGAGCATAACCAACTTAGTTCTCTTCCTGCTGAGATAGGGCAGCTCTCTAAACTACGAAAGTTTAACCTAAGCAACAATTTATTAATCACACTTCCTAGCGAAATAGGGCTTTTATCTGAGTTGCAAAAGCTTAATATAGATCATAATCAACTTGCCTCTCTTCCCGAACAAATAGGAAAACTGTTTACTTTGCAAGTTCTCACCTTAGATTATAATCTATTAACAACTCTTCCCGATGAAATAGAGAATTTATTTCACTTAGAAGATCTCGCTTTAGAATATAATCAACTTACCTCTCTTCCCGAACAAATAGGAAAACTGTTTAATTTGCAAGTTCTCACCTTAGATCATAATCAACTTACCCATCTCCCTGCAGCTATGCAATGGCTTTTTTACTTGCAAAAACTTACCTTAGATCATAATCAACTTACTTCTCTTTTTGATGAGATAGATCGGATATTTCAGCTGGAAGAACTTACTTTAGATCATAATCAACTCATTCATCTCCCTGTCGAGATAGGAAAACTAGCTAAGCTCAAAGTACTCACCTTAAATCACAATCGACTTACCCATCTTCCTGCTGAAACAGGGCAGATGTCCCGACTGCAAGAGCTTATCCTAGAAGATAACCAACTTGCATCTCTTCCTAGTGAAATAGGGCAACTTACTGCACTCCAAAAGCTTTACATAAGCAATAACTTGCTTAGTTCGATTCCTAGCGAGATAGGAAGATTATCTAATTTGCAAGAGCTTATTTTAGAGCATAATCAGCTTACTGCTCTTCCTAGTGAAATAGGACAACTCTCTGCACTCCAAAAGCTTTACATAAGCAATAACCTACTTAATTCTATTCCTAGCGAGATAGGAAGATTATCTAATTTGCAAGAGCTTATTTTAGAGCATAATCAGCTTAGCTCATTCCCTTCCTGCCTAGGAGAGTTATCTATGCTGCAAATGCTTGCCTTAGAAAATAACCCAATAAGCAATCTTGCTGGGGAGATAAGTCAGTTATCTGCCAGGCTTCCTTCCCTCCTAGATGCAATGAACGAATCCAATTCTATACTTTAAATAAAGGCTAGGTCTTAATTTGTAAAAAAAACATAACCTTACTTTAGCACCTTATCAACGATTTATCTTGCTTGCTGTTTTCCTAGCTACAAAAATTTTAGACACTTTTTTAATTTCTTTAGATTTTCGTCACTCATCGCACATAAGGGTAGCCTACAAGGGCCTGCTGCATGGCCTGCTAGATTCATGGCTGTTTTCACTGGAATAGGATTGGTTTCGATAAACATACTTTTCATATAAGGAAGCAATTCATAATGCAAAGCACGCGCGGTAGGATAATCTCCTTCTACCATTAGATCGCATAATTTTTTAACCTCTTGAGGAAGTAAATTGCTTAAAACAGAATAGATGCCATGTCCCCCTAGAGCCATCAAAGGATAAGTCAAAGCATCATCGCCGGACATAATGCTAAAGTCAGATCTAATAAGCCTTATACTTTCAATTACATCCATCATCTGTAAAATATTTCCAGATGCTTCTTTTACTCCTACTATATTTTCTATGACAGCTAAACGTTTTAATGTCTCGATCTGTAGATTTTGACCCGTCCTACCGGGAATATTATAAATGACAAGAGGCAGCTTTACCGCTTTAGCAAGAGTAGAGAAATGTTGATATAAACCTTCCTGAGTGGGCTTGTTATAGTAAGGTGTAACCACCAAGGCAGCATCAGCGCTAGCATCTTGGGCGGCTAAAGTGTTTTCAATAGTTGCATGGGTAGCATAGCTACCCGTACCAACCATAAGAAGGCACTTACCTTCTGTTTCCTCTCGGGCGATACTAATAATTTTCTCTTTTTCTTTTTGACTTAAAGTAGGGGCTTCACCTGTGGTACCTAAGACCACTAATCCTTGAATGTGATAAGATAGCTGAAAACGAATGTTTTTTCTTAAGCCTTCTTCGTCTAATTGTCCTTCTTTATCAAAGGGGGTAATAAGCACGGTATAGGCACCGCAAATTTTAGGTTGCATTTTAATTATTTCCTTGTAAATGGCAGGTGTTGGAAATGTTTTTTGAGGAGCAAATCATATCCTCTAGAGTAAAAATTCCTTTTTTTCCTATTAACCACTCGGCTGCTGCCAAGGCCCCGCGCGCAAAGCCCTCTCTGTTCCTTGCCTGATGGGTGATTGTAAGAGTATCAGCAGGGGAGTCAAAGATTATCGTGTGGGTGCCAGGTATAGAGCCGCAGCGCACGCTTGAGAAATTAAGTTCATGAGGCGCTATAGGACGATCAACCCTATCATAAAGAGGGTTCTTTTTACGCTGGATTTTTTCAAGCAATATGGAAACTAAGCTTTTAGCTGTTCCTGAAGGGCTATCTTTCTTTTGATAATGGTGAAGTTCTTGCCCAGCCACATCGTAATCTTCAAATTCATTCATTAATTGGGCAGCAGCTTCCACAATATTTTTAAAAAGATGGACTCCAATAGAGAAATTAGGAGAAAATAGAAAGCCTATTTGGTGTTCATGAATAAGTTTTTTCACTTCATCTAAATGTTCCTCCCAGCCTGTTGTTCCCATGACTATATTTTTCTTAAATGGAGCAAGCCTTTGAAGATTACTTAAAACCGCTTGAGGAGCGCTAAAATCAATGCAAATATCCGCTTGCTGAATTAAATTTTCTTTAAGAGAAGAGACAGCTTCGTTGGAGGGGAGTATAGCTATAATGGTATGTCCTTGCTGTAAGGCGATCTCTTCGATCAGATGTCCCATCTTACCATATCCAATAAGCACAATTTTCATGATAAATTCCTCGATTGAGCTAACAATAGATACAAAAAATGTAAATAAATTTAAACCATTTTTCTGTAATTTTTTAGCTGGTTTATTTTTATGTCTCTAATAAGTAAAGGAAGCTTTTTAAAGGATTGAAGCCAAGTTAATATCCAGGCGGCTAACTTATTAACGAATGGAGTCTGCTTTAATGGCTTTCCATAAGTTTTGCATATGTTGGCGTTGCTCATGAGTTAAAGGATGGAGAACTAAAAAACAATCGTCATTTTGTGTGAAAGCAGCTTTAGTCCAATTGGCAGAACCTACTTCTAATGTATGCTCATCTAGCCACAGGAATTTATGGTGAAGTAATGCTGTACCTGCACTGTAAAATAATTTAACACGGTGGCTTTTAAGCATTTCTGCTATTTTAGCGCTAGCCCCGTTAGAGGAACTTCTGTCCAGCACCACTTCTACGTTAACACCCCGCTTTTGGGCCTCCACCACTTCCTTAGCCATATCAAAACGTGTCCAGGTAAACATAGCGATGCGTATACTTTTTTTAGCTTCTCGAATCAGTTGCTTAATACGCACGCTTGCTTTTTTATCATCAGGAAGAAAAGAGATCTGTAACTCTTGGTCACCAGCCAAGTAGGTGTGGTGAGTGACCTCGCCCTTTCTATCATACTCATGCAAAGTAGAAGCCTTTTCTTTAATAGTAGCAGCAAGAGCTTCATTTTTTAAGGCTACGACAAGGTTACCATGCATATTTAAAGATTCGCTGGTGAAGTTGGCAGAGCCAATCCAACATTCTATATCATCAATCACTAAGATCTTTATGTGCATAAGCCCCTTACCTAAACGACGAATGAGCTCCACCTGAGGGCCCAATTTTTTGCTAATATAGGGGCACGCTTTAGCATCACAGATAACTTTGACAGGCACACCCTCTTGGCTTTTTTGGCGTAGGGCGTCGATGACTTCCTCACTCGTCATAGAGAAAATGAGGAGGAGAACAGATTTTTTAGCATTGCTTATAGCCGCAATGTAAGCGTTTTCCAGCTGATCACCCGTTTGATTGGAGAAAAACTTAGGTGTTTCTTCTGCTACAGGAGTAGGTTTTATCCATAAAACATCGTGGAATAAAGCTGTACCAATTAAAAGTAGACTAGAGATAAGCGTTAAGGCAGACTGGATGAGAAATTTCTCAGAAAATAAGGGGGCTTTGCTTTTTCTCATTACGGCATGCTTACGCTAATATTATTAATTCCTATAAGAGCATGATAAAGTCCGGTATGACGTTTTTTTACTTCATCATTTTTAATAGCGATAGCAATCGCTTTTTTGCTTCCGACAAGGATTACATGCTTTTGCCCACGTGTTACCCCCGTGTAGAGTAAGTTGCGATATAACAAAGCAAAATGGGTAGTATGCACAGGCATAATAATACAAGGACATTGACTACCTTGATACTTATGCACGGAAACAGCATAAGCAAGGACAATTTCATCAAGATCAGTAAATTCATAAATAATGTTACGATCTTCTATTTGTATAAGAACTTGTTGTTCAATAATGTCTATCTCTTTGATTACTCCTATTTCTCCATTATACACCTCTTTTTTATAATTATTGCGGATTTGCATAACTTTATCTCCGACTAATAACTTTCTCCCTGCTCTAAATAAGGGATTGCTGTTTTTATTAAGAGTCTCTTGTAAAACAGTGTTTAAGTTGTCGGCACCAATGATTCCTTTACGCATGGGTGTCAACACTTGGATATCATGGAGAGGATCATAGCCATATCTTTGGGGAAGTCTTTGGGCAATAAGAGCGATAATGTTTTTTAATACTTCTTCGGGGGTTACAGCTTCAAGGAAGAAAAAATCGCTCTCACTATGGTTATGAATATCTGGAAAGACTCCGCTATTAATTTTATGAGCATTAGTAATAATACGCGAGCCTGCCGCTTGACGATAAATTTCTGTTAGCAGGGTGACTGAGATTGTCTGTGAGTTAATCATATCGCTTAAGACATTGCCAGGGCCTACACTTGGTAGCTGATTAATGTCTCCCACAAAGATAAGCCTGCATGTATTGGGAATAGCTTTTAATAAGCTATACATGAGAAAGGTATCAATCATACTGGCTTCATCCACTATCAGTAAATCACAATCCAAAGGATTTTCGCGATTACGTTTAAAACCCCCATTTTTAAAATTGTATTCCAATATACTATGAATAGTGGAGGCTTTTTTACCTGTAATTTCACTCATACGCTTAGCGGCACGCCCAGTAGGCGCCATCAAGAGAATCTTATCACTCAATTTTTCTGTAATAGCCAAAATAGCATTCGTGATGGTACTTTTCCCCGTACCCGGGCCACCTGTGATAATATGAAGCTTTTGATAAAGGCAATTTTTTATGGCAATGCTTTGGTTATTAGCTAATTTAATATTTAACTTTAACTGAACCCACTCAAGAGCTTTTGGAATATCCACGGCCCTTAAATTGCATGCATAGCTATTTAACCGTTTAATTTCACGGGCAATGCCCGATTCTGCTACAAACAAGGACATATTCCAGATAAAAGTTTGAATCTTTTGGTTGTTAACCAGATCGAACAGTTCGATGCGCCGTTCATCTTTTAAAGAGGAAATACGGGCCTTAACTTTGAGGCTCTCCACCTCCAGCTTTTCTGAAGCTTCGGTAACAAACTCTTCTAAAGGAAAACAGACATGTCCATCCTTAGCCAATTCGGATAAGATAAATTCAATGCCTGCATCAATTCTTGAAGGGGCATCGTGTTCCATTCCCATTTTTTTGGCAATAGCATCCGCTGTTTTGAATCCAATGCCTGTAATTTCTTGGGCAAGAATGTAAGGGTTTTGCTGAACTTTCTCAATGCTATGATTACCATAATTTTTATAGATTTTTTGAGCATAGACAGGACTTACCCCTTTAGACTGCAAAAATATCATGACCTCTCGTACAGATTTTTGCTCATCCCAACAGGACCTAATTTTTTCAATTCTTTTTTCTCCTAGCCCTTCAATTTCTAATAATTTATGAGAAGCTTGATCAATTACATTGAGGGTTTCTATCCCAAATTTTTCCACAATGCGCTCAGCATATTTAGGGCCAATTCCTTTGATTAGCCCTGAGCCTAGGTATTTCTTGATTCCTAGAAGATCAGCAGGGGCTTCTACTTGATATTCTTGACAGATGAATTGCCGACCGTGGACCAAATGTTGCTTCCAATGTCCTTTACAGCGCGCCGTAACCCCAGGAAGAGCAGTAGGCATGACTCCGACCACACATACAAGCTCTTTTAATTGAGCTGTTTTTAGCTGTGCAACCGTATAGCCTGTCTCTGCATTTTGAAAGGTAATTCTCTCAATGTAGCCAACAACAATTTCCATAAGCATTTTGATTGAGCAATTTAAAGATGGATAATCAGGTGAAGAGTTAAAAAATTTACATCTATTCATCTTGTAGTATAGGTAGGTCAGCTACTTTTGAAAAGATCTTTTTTAAATATTAACTATTTCTGCCTTAAAGTCTAAAATTAGCTATCCCTATTCATGATGACACCTGGCCCACTAAAAAATGTTAAAGGAGAGAAATATCTTGCTAGTTTCAGCATCTTTATCCTCTTTAAGTGATTAAAAGATTGAAAAATTATTCAAAAAATAAATAATACTATTTATGGTGGCAAAGGAGAAAAAAATGTATAGATTAGCTTTTTTAATGGGAATAGTGGTGATAGGATATATGCCTTTAGAGGCAGGAGAGGAACAGAATGTGGGTGAGCAGGAGAGTCAAATAAAAGAAGATTGTTATGATCCGAAGACGCAGGCCAGATTACTATATGGAAGAGCGATAGATAGCCCTATCGGTGATTTAAATGAAAAAAATTATGAATGGCCAGGCATGAGGGCAGACTCCTTCTACGACTATTTTACTAAATAAAAGAATAGTAGGTGTTTATCTTTTCTTTGAGACAAACGCCAAGCAAGAAGATAAAAATAAGCTTGGATTTTTTTTCACTTCAGCTTTAGGGGAATCATTTTTTGACTTTTTTTCTCTACTTAAAGGGTAAAGGACCCACTAATTTAGAAAAACTTTTTTGTAGAGTGCCTATTTACATTAGCTTACACATTCAATAAAAAATCTTATCAAATTAACTTTTCATAATTACTCCCATCGTATAATGTGACAAATATTAGGTTAAAAGCATAAATCGTAGAGTGAGCTTTTAATTGATAAATAAAATCTATAAAGAGGCTTTAAGCCAAAAAGTAATCAGAGGTGGAGGCAAATGCTAAGGAGAGTAGATGAAGTCTAATAAGCAAAAGCAATTATACGATACGTTAGCTAAAAATCATGCTTGTTATGTTCTTATCACCTGCGATAAGCCTGTTGAAGACGGTAACATGCAGGTGCAGATGACTTATGAAGGGGATGCTTCCCTAGTTGCTTATCTATTACAAGGAGCTCAATCTTTTATCGATGAAAAAGAAGAAGAAGCTTTCTTATGAAGAATTAAGCCTTACTTAAAAAGGCTTCTTTCCTAATAAAAAAGCAGGGCTCGTTAATTCTAAGGAATAGAGGCTAATAAAATTAACCTTGGCCTTTTATCTTGCTTAATTAGAAGAAAATATTTATTGCGCAGGAAATTTAGGCGGATCCACCTTTATTTTTGAACAAATGATGGGAAGGAATAAGCATACCTAAAAGCATTTTTTTCTCCTGTAGCATAATTTTTTATGAAGTGACGGCTCTTTTAGTGAAAGGAAAAGTAATATCCTTGCTTAATATCCTATCTCCAGAATTCTAATTTAAGTCTGCAGAATTTTTCATCGCCAATAAAAATATCTGGTTTCCCTATTGCCTTTATTGATTAAATTCAGGTTACAGCAGTCAAGCTCCCTTTTATTAAGCAGGCTCTCACACTTACTACTTTACATTTTGATGAGTTTGTTATAAGGTTGACCCTATTAATAGACTTTAGAGCATTTTTGTAATAGTAATGAACTTAACGCGTGAACGTCAGTTTTTTCTATGGAGCGTGGTAGGTCCACTCTTAGCCCTAGCTACCCTTTTCATCATGCTCTTACGGCCCACTCCACTCACACCCTTGTTAGCCTTTACTCTTCTTTTAGGGTTACCTGTTTGCTGGTATTTAAAAAGAGGCGGTCTCCTTTTAGCTGGTTTTTCATTAGCATTTTTGCTCTCTTTCTATCATCCGATAATCATTAATTCTCCGGTGTGGTATGGGGGGATTACTCTTTCCATTTTACTTACTTTTTTTATCACCAGTTACAGCTATGATACTGCTTTAGTTCTTATACAAGGGATTCAATCTCCCTATTCTGCTACAGAAGAAGGCGTCTTTAGGCTTGAAACGGGGACGTTAGAGAGCCAGCATGTAAAGGAAAGTGCTCAAGAAAAAATAGAGAAAATCTCTCAAGAACTCTATCACTCTCAGCAGAAAAATAATCATCTAGACGCTCTTTTAAAAAGCTCTCAAGCGGAGATTGAGCAGGTTAAGCTAGAAAGTGAAAAATATAAAGTTGATGCCCAAGCTATTAAACATGAACTTGAAATAAGATCTTTTAAAGAGGAGCAGCTATTACAAGAGCTGCTGGACAAGCGTGGGGAAGTACTGCAGCTTAGCGATCAACTTGCTGAGATTAATAAAGAGCTAATCAAGCGAACAGAAGCACTCAAGCTTATGCAGGATGAACCTCCCTTAGAAAAGCTTAGACTGCAATACCAAGCTGACATGCAAAATGCAAGTAAACAATTAGAAATGCTTACTGAGGAGTTAACAAATTCTAAGCAAGAGGCTCAAGCTTTTAAGAAAGAGGTGCATTTACTCACTGCAGAGCTGAATAATCAAGCGGTTAGAAATGAGCGTATGCTAGATGAGCTTTTGGAAAAACGTAAAGAAATTCTCTATATAAAAGATCAGCTTCAAGAAGCCCATGAAGAGCTGGAAAAGGGTGCGGGCATTCTCGATAGTCATTCTGCAGAAAATATAGAAAAGTTAAAAAGCCAACATCAGCTAGAAATTCAACATTTTGAAGAGCAGGTTGAGGCTCTTTCTCAGACACTAAAAGATTTTGAAGAGAAAAGCTCCTGGCTGGAAAAGCGATCTGAACAAGCTACTCAAGAGATAGAACTTGCCAAGCAAGAAATTGAGCGTTCTAAGGATACAGTGCACTTCCTACAAAAAGAGCTAGAGCTTAAAAGTATTAATGAAAAGAAAGCTTATGAGGAACTGGAAGAAGAAAAAAAAGCTTCTCTTGAAGTAAAAAAGCAGCTGCAGCAAGCGCAAAATGAGCTTAATGATTGTATTCTTTGCTATAAGAAGGAAACTCAAGGCCTTAGCGAGCTAATTAACGCCAAAGATCAAGAGATATTTAATATACAATTTAGCCTACAGAGTGCTTTAGAAGATTTACAAACGCATGCAAAAGAACTAACTCAGCTTCAGGAAGAGAAAATAGCCTATCAAGATCTGCAAGAAAAATGGGCCAACCAAATAGAAGACTTGCACCAAGAAAAGATAAGCTTAGAATCTGCTCTTACAAAGCTTCAAGATGAGGTCCAACAGTTTAAGGGTGTTGAGCAGGAAAAAGCGCGGTTAGAAGAAGCTTTAAAGGAAAACATGCAGGAGCTGGAGGCAGTCCGCCTGGCGATAGAAAAGGCAGAGGAAGATGCTAAGCAGCATGCCAGCAAGGATAAAGAGCAAAAGCTGATCCTTCAGTCTACACCCCCTCCTCATGAGGAGTATGCTTTAAGACGTCGTGCTGAGGGAATGTACTTACAGCTGAAAGAGCAATTTAATGATAAATCTACTGTTTTAGAGCACACCAGGCAAAAGCTTTTTTATGCGGAAGAAAAAATTTCTCAACTACAACTGCTTATTCAAGAAAAAGAGCAGTTTAATGTAGACCCTGATGCGCAACACTTAACGCAACATATCATTAAAATGCAAAACCAATTGGATAGTTTAGAAAAAACTTATTATCTAGAGGTAGAGAGTTTAAACGAGATTATTACTAAGCTTAGCTTATAAATTTTTTTGTGCTTATAGAAAAAGGTAAAACCAGCTCTACTTGCTCTTGCTGCTGATTCTCCATAGGCGCAAACGAGATTAGGTATATAAATGAGAAGAGAATGTTAGGGGAAAATTAAAGATAGTTACCTTTGCCAGTTAGTTAAAATTTCATGTCCCTCATGAGTAATAAGTAAAGTGTGCTCAAATTGAGCACTTGCTTTGCCATCTTTAGTGCGAGCTGTCCACTCATCCTCTGGGTCGATTATCGCCTCTTGAACCCCTGCATTAATCATAGGCTCGATGGTAAATATCATACCCGGTGCCAAAGGGATCTGGCTTCCATTATAAGCATGAGGAATTTGGGGATTTTCATGAAAGTTTATTCCTACCCCATGTCCTACAAACTGATGGACAACGGAACAGTGATGTGAGCGCGCATAAGCTTCTATTACATTACCAATTTCTTTGATTTCCACCCCAGGTTTACAAATAGCAAGAGAGCGTTTTAAACATTCATACGCTACTTCCATGACTAACTGTTTTTCTTCTGAGATTTTACCTATGCTAACCATCTTGCTGCAGTCGCCATAGTAGCCTTCAAAAATGCAGGTGACGTCAATATTTAATATATCTCCCTCCCTTAAAGGGATTTTATTAGGAATTCCATGACAAATGACCTCATTAAGAGAAGTACAAATACTTTTAGGAAAAGGTGGATGTCCATAGTGAAGAGGAGCAGGGATGGCTCCCATATCTAAATGCAACTGATGCGCAAAATCATTGATTTCCAGGGTGGTAATGCCCGCTTTAGCTATTTTACAGGTTTCTTCTAGAATATAGGAAGCTAGATGACATGCTTTACGTATTCCCTTAATTTCCTGCTCGTTTTTAAGGATAATATTGTACCTTTTCAAATATTCTTTCCTTAAAAATTGGGAATGTTCGGTTTCTTTTAACTTAGGATCGAGATGAGGAAAATGGCATTTTTTCCATTTTTTACCACTTTTACACCAACATTCATTATTTCGACCGATCATAGAGTTCCTTAAATCCACAAAGATAAGCAGTAGACTTTTTGGCAGATTTGATATATCTTATTTTAAGTAAAATTTAAAAGGGCTTTCTTTTTCCCTCTTAAGCATTATAGATGAAGGATCGATTGACTTAAAGCCGTTTTCTATTTACGCAGCTTGAAATGATGTAACCCTGGCTGCATACTTTGATGGCAGATTATATTAACTTATTTCAAAAAATATTGGAATTATGAAACCTGCTGATTTGATACCACCCTTTCCTAAAAATGATAGAAAGGTTACCATCCATGATGGCGTTTGGTACTTACCCGATAGGCATCTTGCTCAAAATCATTTTGAGTTTCCCGGGTGGTCCCATCCCTTGCTGTTTGGTAATGAGCAACCTGTCAATTTAGAATATTGCAGTGGAAATGGAGCTTGGATAGTAGCACAAGCAGGTGCTTATCCTCATCTTAATTGGGTAGCCATTGAAAGAAAATTTACCCGTGTGCGAAAAATCTGGTCTAAAATTAAAAATTGTTCACTCAAAAATCTGATTGTGGTTTGTGGAGAAGGGTTAATGGCCACTAGCAATTATTTTCCTTCAGCTAGTATTGCTAACGTGTTCATCAACTTTCCGGATCCTTGGCCTAAATTGCGACATGCTAAGCATCGTTTAATACAGCCTCAATTTGTCCATGAATTAGCTCGGGTGATGCAAACAGATAAAGCTCTCACTTTTGTTACGGATGATATAAGCTACTCGCAAGAAGCGATTCAAGTTTTCTTGTCAGCCTCAGATTTTAAATCTTACTATCCCTCTCCCTACTTTTCTACAGAAGAGGTCGATTATGGCACTTCTTATTTTGAGGAACTTTGGCGTTCAAAAGGTAAAATGATTCGCTATCATAGGTTTATCAAGAAATGAATATCGAGGATATTTCTGAAGATACAGAAAGGCTAGTTTGGGATAAACCTTACTTTTATTACCAAGGAAAAATTTTTAATCCTAATCTTTATGAATGGCAAGCGGAAGATGAAGAAATTCCTGCTGGCTATAATGTCATTTCCCTTAAATTAGATGGTAAAGTGACAGCAAGCCTTGACTGGAAAAAAATAGAAAAGGTGGCAGAATATTATTCGAAAGAAGGCTTTCTACTTTTTTGGGACCTAGACTTAGGTTTATTTGATCGTTTAGAATTTCCCTTATCTAATCAAACCCAGTTTTTATCTCTGCTTCTTTCTCTTGAGCACTTTCGGGATAATTTATGGAATAAATTTAAAGCTCAAACCTTGGGGGTAAACATCTACCGAGGGCCCGTAAACTTTAAATCTCAAATGAGCTGGGATGATGAGCTGCAATCTAATTATAAAGAGTGGAAAACTACGAGGGGTAATGAGAATGATCAACTACCCTTTTCTACCTCTCAAGCATTATTTGCATGCGAGGTGGGAGCAGAATATTTAACACTTTTAGCCAATCGAATGCCCGATGAAATGCCTATCTTTGTGACTTTAAATAAAGATCTATCATTAAGTTTAGGTTTAGAAGTTCAGCTTACCCATCGAGAACGATGGGGTAGATTACATCTGATCATTAAAAATAGTAAGCTTCCTCACTTATTTAATTTTAAGCCTGCACCTATAGGTATTTGCCTTCCTCACTATCAGTGGAGAGATCAACAAACTTATCAAGAGCTAGAAGACATCTTACACGATTTATTAAATAAAGAAGTTGCCTTTAACATTATCCCTGAAAATTATCTTCTTCATGAATGGGAAGGGCTAGACTATTTAGTCGTCATTTCCCCCAGCTTAACAAGGCAAGGGAAGCGCAACCTGCAAGGCTTTTGTGCTGCCGGGGGGACAGCCATTACTGTGGGCCCTTCCCTAGGGTTAGCAAAAGAAATCCCTTATGTAAAAAGTGAAAAAGGATTTTTTAGCATGATGAATAATAAAGATGGCCAGTAAGACAGCCTAACATCCTTTTATATTAAGGTTTTGGATAAGGGAAAAGCTTAGAATTTGAGTTTTCCTTTTCATGTCACAAAATGTAATAAAATTTTGTTGATAAATCTTAAGTTTGCCCTTCATCATTTATTGTTCATCGGTTATAACAAGGCTATCCTATTCAGATGAGGTTTTTTATGTCTATGGTAGAAAAATGTTGTGTGAACAGTCGTTCATTTGATCGCTTTCTTGCTACTGCCAAGTTAAAGGAACTGGCCAAGCATCCTTGCGACTTAACGGATCCCCATCTCTTAACTCCAGCTCGCTTGCAGCAGCTTAGTGCTGAAGCTTGTGGCATAAAATTTTTGTATGGCACAGAGCAGGTGACAGAAGAGGTTATGCAGGTTTTGGTGGAGCTATCGCGAGAAGCAGGCGTACTACAAGAAATGAAAAAGATGCAGGCGGGTGAAGTTGTTAATAAAATTGAAGGCTTTCCCAGTGAAAATAGAAAGGTTTTGCATACCGCGGTAAGAGATTTTTTTGAGGCTCCTAATCAAGCGAAAGAGGCCTGTGAAGCAACAAAAGAGGCTAAAAAAGAGATCGATAAGCTGCAGCATTTTATCAATAAAATTGATAAAGACCAGCGCTTTACAGATTTAATTATGATTGGTATTGGAGGTTCAGATTTAGGACCTAAAGCCCATTATATAGCTTTGCAGCCTTTGCAGAAAAAGGGCCGAAAAGTGCATTTTATTTCTAATGTAGATCCCGATGATGCAGCCAGGGTTCTTAAAAATGTAGATCCGTCTACTACTTTAGTGGTGTGTGTATCAAAATCTGGGACAACACTTGAAACATTAACGAATGAAGAAATTGTTCGCTCACACTTCCAAAAAGCTTCCCTTCATCCTCGTAATCATTTTATAGCTGTCACAGGTCGTGGCAGCCCTATGGATAATCCCCATCAATACCTAGAAAGCTTTTACATTTGGGATTGGATTGGAGGACGTTATTCTACTACCTCAATGGTAGGGGGGGTAATGCTTTCTTTTGCCTTTGGATTTGAAGTGTTTTGGGAGCTACTCAGAGGCGCCAATGCGATGGATAAGGTGGCTTTAAATCCAAGTATCAAGCATAATCTGCCTTTATTAGGAGCCTTATTAGGCATATGGAATCGAAATTTTTTAGGGCATCCTACCGTGGCGCTTATTCCTTACTCTCAAGCTTTATCACGTTTTCCTGCTCATATTCAACAGCTTGACATGGAATCTAACGGGAAACATACCGATCGAAGAGGCAATCAAGTTAGCTTCCAGACAGGGCCTATCATATGGGGGGAGCCAGGTACCAATGCCCAACATTCGTTTTTTCAGCTTATTCATCAAGGAACAGCTCCCATTCCTGTGGAATTTATTGGTTTTAAAGAATCTCAGCATAAAAAAGATTTTTTATATAAAGGCACTTATTCTCAAGAGAAGCTGCTAGCTAATCTTTTTGCGCAAGCCATAGCTTTAGCAGCCGGCCAAAAAAATCCTGACAATATAAATAAAAGCTTTTTTGGCAATAGGCCTTCTCATATTCTTTTAGCCCGTCAGTTAACACCCCACATTTTAGGCTCATTACTTGCCTACTTCGAGCATAAAGTGGCCTTTGAAGGATTTATCTGGGGGATTAATTCCTTTGATCAGGAGGGAGTGCAATTGGGTAAAATTTTAGCTAATAAAATTATTGATCAATTTTCTTTTAAAAGAGGAATAGGCGAAAAATCTGAGTTTGCTTTAGGCGAGGCAATGATCCGCCATTTAGAGACTTTGTAGTGTCCTAGGGAGAAAAATATGTTGAAAATAGAGATTCCCAAACGTGCGGCGCATTGTATGCATGGCAACGAACCTCTGATTCCAGAGATGGAATTTTATTCGATCTTGCTTTTTCAAGAAGAAGAATACCAGAGAAAAGACTTTTGCTTAGCTTGTTGGGAAAAATTTGCTAAAGAAGATTTTAGCACTACGGCTAAAACGGCTTGGAAAGCTAAGGTCGTTTCGAAAAAAGAAAAGGAAGAAATATCTTTTAAAACACGTGATGAAAAAGCCTTTTATTTATTGAAAAACTTATTACAATCTCCTTCTGAAGAAGAATGGGCAGAAGCATTCATATTGGCACTTTATCTAGCGCGACGAAAAATTATTTATTTAAGGCAAGAGCTGCCGCAGGAGAATGGATCTGTTGTCGCTATTTATGAGGTGGCAGCTACTGAGGAGATGTGGGCGGTTAAACGAAAGCCGTTGAGCTCTAGCGACATCAAAGCTCTTCAAGTAAAAATTGCCGAAAAGTTATCGCGATAAGCCATGCAAAAATCCTCTTTTAGTCTCTTGGATACTATTTTTGAAGATTTTCTAAGCTACATAGGATCGGAAAAAGGGTTAGCTGTAAATACTATAGAAGCTTATCAGCGAGATATAGCTGCATTCTTTGCTTTTATAAGAAAAAAAGGCTTGACTGCTATACAACAGGTCGATGAAGAACATTTGATGGATTTTGTGGCCTCTCTACAAGCTGCAGGATATGCCAGTTCAAGTATTGTACGCAATCTCATCGCTATTAAAGTATTATGTCGATTTTTAAAAAGAGAAGGAAATTTGCCAACCAATTTCTCCTTATATTTTGCTACGCCTAAAGCTTGGCAGCTTATCCCTACAGTGCTTTCCTACGAAGAAATTGAAAGATTATTAGAAGCTCCCGATATAGAGACTTTACAAGGCTCACGAGATAAAGCTATGCTAGAAATTATGTATGCGTGCGGACTGCGGGTCTCTGAAGTTTGTAGCTTGAAGATTTATGATGTGGATGATGAGTATGTGCGGGTGATGGGTAAAGGAAAGAAAGAACGTTTAGTTCCTATAGGATTTAAAGCTATCCAAGCTGTCGATCATTACCTTCATCATTATCGCTCATTAGCAGAGAGCGAAAAATCTAAAGAATTATTTGTTTCTAGTCGAGGAAAACCTATCGATCGGGTGAGTGTATGGAGGATGATCAAAACATATATGAAGAAGGCAGGTATCCTTAAAAATATATCCCCTCATTCTCTTCGACATTCATTTGCCACTCATCTATTAGAAAATGGTGCTGACTTACGCGTTATCCAAGAAATGCTTGGGCATGCAAGTATCAGTAGTACGGATAGATACACGCAGATAAGCAAGTCTCGCTTACAAAAAAGCTTTGATGAATTTCACCCTCGGGCTTAATTAAATATTAAAAGCGTAAGAGAATATATAAAAAAATAATATTTATATATCTTTAAGTAAAAGCCGTTTAGCATTTTCGGCATGATGCTGAAGTTCTAAAAATTCAGGATGGTTGGAGGCATATTCTATTGCCAAATCTAGTGCTTGCAGGGCACTCTCTCTATCATGCAGAGCAAAGAGGCATTTAGCTAGATAAAAATAGGGGACCGGGTTATCAATACGGCATATAGCTGCCATTTCGTAAGCATCGATAGCAGCTTCGTAATCTTTATTGAGTTGTGAGCACATCCCTAGCCCTACCCAATACTCATGGTTATAAGGATTAAGAGTGACTAGGAATAAGAAAGCTTGAGCAGCTTCCACATAGCGGCGGTGGTCGAATAGGCGATAGGCAGCGCCATAGAATTTAACCATGGTTTCATCGCTAAATTCTAAAATTTGCTGAGCAGTTTTACCTTGGGCAAGTTGCTTTTTAAGAAGCTTTTTATTTTTAAGCTTCATTTTAACTTTTTTAGTTATTTTAAATTCACCAATGTCGTCGCTTTCCATTTTTAACCCCGTTGGGGCCGATATTATGAATTTCTTCTTCACTTTGTCAATAAAACATTTCACGCTTGTTTCTTATCTTCTGATTTAGCATAATACTTCCTCAATAAAAAAGAGGTTTATATGACGACGTTAGTATCTGTCGACTTGAAGAGTGATAGAGGATCTATTCATCTGCCCGTTAATCCTGCATGGCGAGAGAAAGCTTCTCAGACTTTTTCCAAAGTGAAAGAAGTGGCTAACGTTGTGTTTATTAGCTTATTAACCATAGCTCTTTTTGCTACCAATCCTGGAATGTGCTTTATTTCATTAGTAATAGGGATAGCTTTTAGTAAATCGATAGAAAAGGCTGTAAACAGGATTAAAGTATTTCTATCCGCTTATTCCGTGCCTGTAATTATCGGCTGTTGGGGGATAGGCATGTTAGTGCTGCCTGTCTTTCTTGCTACTGCTGCAGTCATTTGGCAAGCTTCATTAGGAAGCTATCTTTCTAAAAAAGCTGATGAAAAAATGCTTTATAAAGCTTAAATGTTTAAAGCTTAAAGGGGGATTCTAAGAGTCCTGCTTTTCTTTTTATCCACTGCCTTTTAATTGGAGTAGCTTTAGAAAAAAGATTGCTACAAGATAAAAATTTTTGCACACATTTTTTTAATGCTGGAAATAATTAAAACGAGCGAAGAGGTTGTCTATTACTTATTTCCTTAGTGGGCTTGAACTCCAACGAAAAAGGAAGAGTTTGTTTGAATGGATTTTAAGTGAATACCTACATCTTAAGTAGAGCTTATAATTTTTCGAGCATTTTTATTTAATTTTCTCACCTACAAGCTCTATAAAAAGAGTGCCTAGTTTTTAAGCTTTTCTCCCTTAAACATTTAAAAATAAATTTAAAAGAATAAAGCCAGAAAATAGAAGTTTTTGACAAGCCTATTAGCTGATTATCTAGGAATTTATACGCTGCTTGAGCATCTCGTTTACTACCGTGGGTGCCGCTTTACCTCTAGTCTCTTTCATCACTTGGCCTACTAAAAAAGCAAATGCTTTTTCTCTACCTGCTTTAAAATCAGCAATAGATTGGGGGTTTTGCGCTAACACTCTATCTACAATAGCTGCAATTTCCCCTTGATCGCTCACCGGTTTAAAATCAGGATTATCAGCTACGATTTTTTCACAATCCATTTGGGGCTGAGCCACCATTTGATCAGCCACAGTTTTAGCTATTCTTCCAGTGATCGTTCCTTTGTCAATCATGTTTACTAACTTGGCTAGCTGAATGGGAGGAATACCAAGAGTTAAAAGATTTTTCCCCGAATCTTTAAGTCTTCCTGCAAATTCTACAATGATCCAATTACAAAGGTTGCGTGCATTTGAGCAGCTTTTAAGAGCTTCCTCAAAGTAGTCAGCTATCGGCTTATCTTGCGTTAAAACAAAGGCGTGATGAGGAGAAAGACCCAGCTCAGCTACATAGCGCCTTTCTCTTTGTAAAGGCAATTCCGGTAATGACTGGCGTACTTCCTCGATATAGCTATCGGTCAGAACAATAGGCACAAGATCGGGTTCAGGAAAATAGCGATAGTCATCGGCTCGCTCTTTGCGGCGCATAATGACCGTCTCTTTTTTTTCCGGATCCCATCGATAAGTGGACTGCTGAATAATTTGGTGGTAAGGGGTGTTAGGGTGCTTCATGTAGGCAGAAATTTGGCGTTTAATTTCGCATTCAATAGCTACATGCATATTGCTGAAAGAGTTCATGTTTTTGATTTCAATCTTATTACGAAGCCCAGTTTCTCCTTTCAGGCGCACGGAAATATTCGCATCCACGCGTAACGAGCCCTCTTCCATGTTGCAATCCGAAACATCAATATATTGTAGAATGGCTTTTATAGCTGATGCATAAGCTACAGCTTCATCGGCCGAATGAATGCAGGGTTCAGAAACAATTTCAATCAAAGGAACACCCGCGCGATTATAATCCACACCAGCGAAATTGGTAAAATGTTTAAGCATGCCTGCATCGTCTTCTAAGTGTACCCGGTTGACAGCAAAAGTTTTTTCTATTCCATTAACTTCGGCGACAACGGTTCCTCCCAATACAATAGGCTGCTCAAATTGCGTGATCTGAAAATTGCGAGGGCTATCAGGATAAAAGTAGGATTTGCGATCAAACTTGCTAAATTTAGCGATAGTAGAATTGATGGCACATCCAAATTGCACGGCTTTTCTAACGGCTTCCTTATTAAGCACGGGTAGAGCTCCTGGCTGGCCTGTGCAGACTTCTGTAATGTTTGTGTTAGGTTCATCGCCAAAATGATTGGGAGCTACACTAAACAGCTTAGTTTTGGTGTTAAGTTCGGCATGTATTTCAAGACCAATTACGGCTTCCCAGTTAATATGCTGCGTCATTGAATTTCTCCTATTTCACTAGTTCAGGCATGTGCATATGATAGGCGGTAGCCTTTTCAAAAGCGTGGGAAACTTGGAAAACACCTACCTCATCTTTTTGAGGGCCTATTAACTGCAAGCCCATAGGTTTTCCCTCAGTAGAAAAACCGGCAGGAATGCTGATGGCAGGAAGGCCTGCTAAGTTAATGCCTATCGTGTAGATGTCTTCTAGATACATTTGTATAGGATCTTTAATCGACCCTATTTCAAATGCCGCAAAAGGGCTAACGGGGCTAGCCACCAAGTCACATCTTTTGAAAGCTTCTTGATAGCTTTGTATAATTAAAGTGCGAATTTTTTGTGCTTTTTTATAGTAGGCCTGTTGATAACCAGAGGAAAGTACGAAGGTGCCTAAAAGAATTCTTTGCTTCACTTCTTCTCCAAAGCCCTCACTTTTTGAAAAATCATAGATTTCCTCTAAGGTTTGAGCGCGACTCGAACGGTGGCCATAGCGCACTCCATCAAAGCGTGCTAAATTGGTAGAAGCTTCGGCTGTAGCCAAGATGTAATAGACAGGTAAAGAATACTTTAAAATACTTAAATCTATTTCTACTATTTCAGCTCCTAAGCTTTTTAGAACTTCTAAAGAATTGTTAAAGACTTCTTTAGGCTCGGCAGCAAGAGTGTCTAAAAAATGCCAAGGCACTCCAATCTTTTTTCCTTTAATGTCACTATTCATCTTCGTAAGGTAATCGTCCGCTCCAGCGGGTAAGCTGGTAGAATCTTTTTCACAGTGCTTTCCAATCACTTCCATCACTAAAGCGGCATCTCGCGTATTGGTAGCAAAAGGGCCTATTTGATCCAGGGAAGAAGCATAAGCGACTAATCCATAGCGAGAAACTCTTCCGTAGGTAGGTTTAAAGCCCACGACTCCACAAAAGGAAGCGGGCAAACGGATAGATCCTCCTGTATCGCTACCTAGCGCAAGGGGACATAAGCGTCCAGCAACAGCAGCAGCAGATCCACCTGAAGAGCCACCAGGAGTGCATTTTAAGTTCCAAGGGTTATAAGTTTTTTGTAGAGCAGAGCTTTCATTGGAAGAACCCATCGCAAATTCATCCATGTTAGTTTTGCCTAAAAGAATCGCATCTTCTTCTTCCAAGAGGCGAACCACCGTAGCATCAAAGGGAGCGCGATAGTTAACGAGGAATTTAGAGGCGCAGGTAGAAATTTCTTCTTTAATATGAATATTATCCTTGATAGCTATGGGAACAGCCGCAAGCTTTCCTAATTTTTCCCCTAAAGCTTTCTTCTTATCCAATTGCTTAGCTTTTTCAATCGCACGCTCTTTAAATACTGTAAGAAAAGCTCCAATCTGGTTGTCATATTGATCGATACGCTTTAAAAAAGCTTCTGTAACAGCTAGCGCGGTAAGATCTCCTTTTAAAAACTTATCTTTAATTTCACATGCGGTCAGTGTATGTATCATGTCTTTCCTTCAGATAATCAGTTTTGCTTAATGACGGTAGGAACTTTTATCATTCCTCCAATGTGCGCAGGAGCATTAGATAAAAACTTTTCACGGGGCAGGGTAGGCCCAGGCACATCTTCTCTCATCACATTGTACATATCAGCAAGAACATGATCACAAGGTGGCACATCATCGGTATTGATTTCATTTAATTGCTCAAAGTAGCCAATGATTTTTTTTAAATTGTTAAGCAGCACTTCTTTTTGTTCTTCAGTGCACTCGATGCGACTTAAAGCCATTAAGTTCTGAATAGTATCTTTGTCAATATGTGCCATTTTATAGCTCCTGAAATGAATCGCTTTATAATAATGAGAGTCTGCTTATTATGCAACAGAAGCTAAAAAATTTGCAGGTGAGCGATCATTCCAAATAAATCCTAATTACGTTTTCCCATCCCTCTGGTTTTTTTTCATGCTTTAGCGCAGAGCAGTATCAAAGTCGCCAAGCTTTTTTCATTTGCTCCTTCAAATAGCAAGTGAATATCCTTGCGTAAATTTTGAGTTTTTCTAAGGGTGGGCTCTCATTTTATCGAAATGGGGCTTAGAGACATCTTTTTAAAACCTTATTCAATCATTATATTCTATAATAGACCTCTTTCGAAACTCACGTATTTAATTCCCAGTTATAGATTGCTGCAATCAAGTTGAAGCGAAGTGCAAATCTTTTACGTCTATTTCTGCAGCGATCGGCTATAATTTTAAATCGCTTAAGGAGGCCAATCACGTTTTCATTGGCAACTCTTTCTCTGGATAAACTTTGGTTTGTTCTTTTATCCTCTTGAGTTAAAGGCTTCTTCTTACTTTTTTTCTTAGGTCTTGGGTTTGGGCATGCAGCTTTGTTAATCCTTGATATCCTGAATCGGTTAACACTCTTATTTGTGGATTGATTTTAACCTGAGATTCTTTGAACAGCCTAAAATCATGCTTTTTGCCGTTGCCAAATGAAGTACAAATTACTTTTTTACTTTTCTTATCGACTACAACTTGGGTCTTTAGGGTATGTTTTTTCTTTTTCCCTGAATAATAGCGCTTTTGTTTTTTTAGGGCGCTCAACAGGCGTTTCTGTAGCATCAATTAT